>JADGCO010000017.1:50618-53434 GCA_015228935.1 Magnetococcales bacterium
GTCTCCAGCGAAGATTTAATTTGTTTTGATATGCTGCGTACATGATCTTAAATAAAAAAATGTTTTATGCCCTCCTGTTTAGCAAAAAATTAAGAACACCTAGAAGCTTTCGAAGAGTCCACACTTTATTAGCCGGATTGACTTAAACGATATGCAAAGATAAAATTTGACTATTAATCAGGAGTTTTGGCTACACCATAAAAGGTATGCATGACCCGGAATCCGACGGAATACATAATCCGCCGAAAAATACCAGACTCTTGTGGAATTGTTTCCTCTAAGTACATTGGCATGATGGATTCCCTGATTAGACGAAGTCCAGAATTTTGCAGCATAGTTCGCACATCATTCACTCGAAAGTGATAAGGATGATTTTTGTCTATCAGAGGCAATAAAAATTTAATAAGTGTAGCCCAGCCAGCCACAAAATGCACCGAAAAAAGCAGATGTCCACCTGGACGCAAGACTCGCACGATTTCTTGCAAAAAAGCTTGATAATCACCAACGTGGTCAATCGTATTAGTGGTCAGTATAACATCAAAAAAATTGTCTGGCAAAGGTATTTTTTCACATCTACCCTGCAAACGAATGCTGCTTTCCGGCATAAGATTAAATAAAGAGAACTGTTGATAAAAGTCCATCAATGAATCCATCAGGATTAGGGTGGACGGCAGACTTGAAGGATCTATTTTCTTCAAGCCAGAAAAAAATCCGAATGGGCCAGTGCCAATTTCCATGACAGTTTTGTGGCGAAAAAAAGTTGGATCAATATTCCAATGAACCAAAAAGGGAGAAAAATTGGCAGCGGGATCTGGATGGTATTCAGTTTTTGTGATTTTTTGTTTCCAAAAGGCTTTTTCTCTCTCCTGGAATATTCTCCAAGCATAGTCAGAACAATATTCTTCAGGGTCTATGTAGACTTGCCCATTTTTTTTAAATTTTGCCAACAAGGATTCCATGCTAAAATTTGCCTCCTTTCTAGATTTAATTTCCGAAAGTACAAGATAAAATTTCAGACACCAAATATTCTGTTATTAATCATTGCTGTGCGAATTGCATCAAAGTAACTGGTGTAGGTTGCATGTTTTTTTTGTTTATAAATACCCCGCAATAAAACAATTGGTTTAAAAAGTACCAATTTAATTGCCCAAAAATAAAAAGAAGGATAGCGAAATAAATTTAAATTTGCATTGCGCTGCGCTAAACTAAGATAAATATCGCGATACCGAACAATTGTTTCATGTGATACGGGTGATCTGAATGTTCTTTGATTTTCAGTTAATGAAAAACTAAGTTCTTCTAAAGCATCTTTATCTTCGTCATTAAAATATTTTGTGCCGGGCATGGGCATAAAATAATTTACTGTAATAAATGTTGGCTTAATTTTACTTAAAAAACGTGCTGTAGCTTCAAGATCATCCTGGCTTTCTTCAGGAAAGCCAACAATAAGAAAAATATAGGCGTAAATACCAGCTTTTTCTACTTTTCTTATGGCTTCATTCATGGTGTCCAGTTGCGTATGCTTTTCCATGATATCCAACATGCGTTGGGAACCAGATTCTATACCCATAGCAATCTGAATAAATCCCGCTTTTTTCATGAGCGCCAAAGTTTCTGAATTACCCACTCGATCAGCCCGGGCTTGAGCGTAGAATTTAAGCTTGATTCCCTCCTTAATAATTCTTTCGCAAAAAGCGTTAACCCTCTGGTCTCTATAGTAAAACAAATCGTCCAGAAAAACAATTCCGTCAATTTTCCAATGTGCCATTTGCCATTTGATCTCGGCGACAATATCGTCTATGGACCGTTCCCGGTAGCGGCTACGTATCGGATCTGTACAGAAACGACAAGTGAACGGGCAACCCCGGCTGGCCATCATAAAACCGGTTTTAATGAAGTGTCCGGGTATTCCTCCCAGACGAATATCGCAATAGTGATCGTAGTCTACCAAATCCAGGGCAGGATAAAGCAGATTTTCCAGAGGCATAACCGGATGCACAGCAGTGCGAACAATCTCACTATCTTCAAGGTATCCAATGCCGGGAACTGATTTCATGTTACCGTTTGGTTGGAAAATATTATTCAATAAATGAATCGTAGATTCTTCACCTTCACCAAAGATTACATAATCAACCCCATTGTTTAAATAAATATCAGGTTTAAAATTTGGGTCTTTGCCACCGCAAATAATGATTTTATTTAATGTTTCGGCACGGATTCGTTGTATAATTCCCTGTGCAACACGCCTGTTCCAACTTATTACACCAAGTCCAATGACATCTGGATTAAAATCATGGAGTTCCTTCCATAGTTTAATGTTTTTCCCGGGAAAAAATTCTTCGTCAATAAATTCCAGCACCTTGACTTGATAACCTGCATGACGTGCATAAGCTGCTATGTAAAGCAGCCCAAGTGGGGGACGCCAACCCTTGCGGGGGTTGATCAGAAGAAGTTTTTTGTTCACTTAAACGACCTGTTTCAGACGAAGAAAATCACATGTTTGGCAATAGGAAAATTTTTCTTGATTCTTACGAAGATAGGAAAATTTTTCTCCATGCCAAACACTTTTTAGGTCTTGAGTTAGTAAATTACCAACTACCTGTTCTTTATCAAGGCAACATGGATGCACGTCACCATTGACATTTATGTAAATAAAATCTTGAAAACGATAGCACCAATCATCTAAACGCAATATCGGTTTAAAATAACGATACATCTTGCCTAATAAACCATCAAAAATTTGATCTTGAAGACAATCAATACGAACGCCATACTGCTTGCGTAGTTTTGCAAATTCTTTAAAAATTTCCTTTTCT
>JADGCO010000018.1:0-25061 GCA_015228935.1 Magnetococcales bacterium
CGAGCATGTGTTTCATCCTTCTGAAAATGTCAACATGGCGTGAAGGTCATTGCTTACGTATGAGGTTCGCGCCATGTTGTGTCAGCATGGTACGTGAACGATCATTTTGGACGCATGACGATCACGCCATATTTTGGAACATTGAGGTAGATTTTGCCGTCGTTCTGGGTCCATGGTTCGTGGAATGCGTTACCAGCCCATTGCCAACCGCCATATTCCGCATCTTGACTGCAAAAGACCTGCACCCATTGGCATCGGATATCACCAACCTCTACACCATAGCTGTGATTGTTGATCCAGTCTGTTCCGCCAAAGTTGACCACGACCAGCACAACTTGGCTGTTTACCGGGTCCCGGCGCAGAAAGGCCAGTACACCATTGGGATCTTTATAATGGGTCCAGGTCAGGTGACCATATTGAAGAGCAGTATGATATTGGCGAACCTGGATGGCATCCTTGTACATTTTCTGCATCTGAAGCCCTGGTGTATCCATCTGGTATTGCCAATTGATGGCGTGATCGTACAGGGGGTTGTCGTCAAAGAAGCCATCTTGAAGAAATTCTTCTCCCTGCCACATCATGGGAATACCTGGCACAAAAAATTGCAGGGAACCGATCAGGCGGCATTTGGCTCTTGCATCCCAATTATCTCGACCACCGAACTGACTGGCCAGATACTGGTTACCGTTGCGGGCTTCATCATGGCCGATGGAATAGATGACCCTCTGGTATATTTTGTTGTAAGAACCGCCATTAATACCTTCCTCGACAGTGGATCCTTGTTCCTGGTTTCCTCCCAAAGTTTTTTCAAGGGAGTGATGAAACTCAACATACCATCCGGAATGGAAGTTGCCAGGTTCTACGATGTTTATCTCATAGGGGAGGTGTTCGGCTATGAAAATTTTTTTTTCGAAACCGGGGGTCGTTCGTAAATTCCACAGAATATCACGCATACCATCCCACCCACTTCCATTATTTTTATTCACAATATCCTTGGTGACATCCCAGCGAAGGCCGTCAAAATGTAGTTCTTCCAGATAGAAACGGCAGGTATCTTCAACATAACGTCTTACCTCGGGTGTACTCCAATCGGGTGCTGGACCCCATTTTGTTTTTTCTCCACTGAAATAGATGCCTCCCTTACTATATTTTGTATCTCCATCATAGTTCCAGATCCACTTATCACTTCCCTCACGGTCGGTAAAATGGTTGAAAACCACATCGGCAATAACCGCAATATCTTTGCCATGGGCAGTATTAACGAAATCTTTCAAATCGTCATAGGATGCTCCTGTTTTTGATCCATAGGAAGATTCAACGGGATAAAATGCCACAGGTGCGTATCCAAGGTAACTATCACCTGCATATTCATGCATGGGTAACATCTCAATTGTATTTATGCCCAGGTTTTTCAAATAGTCCAGCTTGGTTTTCAGGCTTTGGAAAATTCCCGGAAAGGGCTGCCCATCATTTTTTCCCACGAAAGTAGAGACATGCAGTTCATAGATTACCATCTCTTCGAAGGCTCGTTTGTTGAAATTTTCATAGAATTTTTCATCGGTCCACTGGAATACCCGGTGATCCTTGATGATGGAATGAGAAGCGGAATGAACCATTTGGCGTGCATAGGGGTCAGGCCGGTAAAGATACTCATCGCCTGCCCAATCAGGTCCCTGGATTTCAAAATGGTATTTCCATCCCGATTTGGCTCCAGGCACATCTACGGACCAGATATTATCACTTGCATCTTTGGTCATCTGATACGTTTCATCGATGACGTTTCCCGATCCCAATCGAAGTTTCACGTTTCTGGCATAGGGTGCCCAGACATGGAAGAGGCATCCCTGACTGTTCGTTCCATACATGTTTGCCCCGAGTTTTTTTGTCATTTTATCTTCCCGCTTTGTTGATGGACCTGGTGATCAGAATATGAAGTAATATCTTACGCTATTGTAAGAAAAAATTATAAAAATTATCAAAGCAAGCGCAACGTTTCCTTTTCCTGGTTGAAATTCGTCCTCGATGGCTCTACCGAACCGGGGGAAGTTGGCACTTTTCTTGTGTTCTCCCCGCTTCCCCGACTCATACTTGCTGAAAACCATCCGGAAGGCAAGCAGGAATTATTAAAATAAATCAGCCATCAATAACGAAGTCTGGGTTCAGAAAGAAGGGTAGTGCTGTCCTTTCCGGCGGGATCCGGGAAGGAAACCCAGGGAGAACGGTGCCGCCGTGGCCGTGGAACATGCTAACGGATAAAAACGGATTGTGACCAAGGCTTCGTCAAGAGGAGTCGATTGGCTCTGTATCCATTCAAGAAGTATTGCTGGCTATTTATATCACCGAGTGATATACTCTCCCAATGAAGAGGATATTCAAAACCCGTCCTTTTGCCCGTTGGTCTCGAAAAACCGGGTTGTCGGATGCTTCTTTGAACTTGGCTGTGGAAGAGATGACGCATGGTCTGTTTGACGCGGACCTGGGCGGTGGTGTGTTCAAGAAACGGGTTGCATTGCCGGGACGCGGGAAAAGCGGTGGGACACGTACCCTGCTGGCCACAAACTTGGTCGATTATTGGTTTTTCATGCACGGGTTTGCAAAAAACGAGCGTGCAAACATCAGCAGTCGGGAGTTGGAAGCTTTGCGGAAATTTGCTGTTGACCTTTTAGCTCTTTCATCCGGCGATCTGGACGAGGCCATTATGAAATACGCCCTTGAGGAGGTTTTCCATGATGGATAGTGCCAAAGATGCGGGAGGGATTCTAGGTTCCATCCATGAGGCAGCCCGTGACCTGTACGATGCCGGATTTATCGACAATCGCCGCATGGCAGAGTACGATGCGCTTTGTCTTCAACCTGTTCCAGAGTACGACAGCGATCGGATTCGCGCCCTGCGGGGTCGGTACAACCTAAGCCAGGCGGTATTGGCATCGGTGTTGAACACGAGCCTTTCCACGGTTCGTCAATGGGAGATCGGCAAGAAGCATCCTTCTGGACCATCCCGAAAATTGCTGGACCTTCTGGATCGAAAGGGAGTGGAGGCTTTGATTTGATCCGCGAAAGGCGATGGTTTGCCGCTTTATTGATTTGCTAAAGGTGCCGACCATGTTACAGACTAGAATGGAAGCTTGGAGAGATATGAAGCAGAAGGAGTGGTTGCAAGCAGGCCGCCAGGAAGGCGAAGCTGCTTCTTTGCTTCGAATCCTGCGTCGTCGTTTCTCCGACTTGCCTACCTGGGTTGAGTCCAAGGTCCTTGCCGCCAATCTGGATACCCTGGATGCGTGGATAGACCATGCGATTGATGCCCGCTCGTTTCAGGACGTTTTTGGCGACGAAGAGACCAGCGAGACGACGTAAACGGAGCGTATTGGGAAGCCTGGGTTCAGAAAGAAGGGACGTGCTGTCCTTTCCGGCGGGATCCGGGAAGGAAACCCAGGGAGAACAAGGCATCAAGATGGGAACACGTTGTGGTGTGCTTGAGGTGGTGTGCTTGAGGGATCAAACGGCGGCAGACGGGTTTTGATGGATCACGACGCGATTGCGTCCCCCCTGTTTGGCCCGGTACAGGGCGTTGTCGGCCAGTTTGACCACTTCCCAGAAATCTTCGGCATCGGTTGGAAAACTGGCCACGCCGATGGAGAGGGTTTTTTTCAGGACGATTCCGGGCAGGGCGATATCCAGGTTGGCGACGGCGAGACGAATTTTTTCGGAGACGTGTTCGCCGCTGTTGCCGGCGGTTTCCTGCAAGACGACCATGAACTCTTCGCCACCGAAGCGGATCAACAGATCGGAGGTGCGCACCTGGGCGGTCAATTCCCGGGCAATGGCCCGCAGGACGGCGTCTCCGGCATCATGTCCATAGGTGTCATTGACCGCCTTGAAGTGGTCCAGATCCACCATGAGAACCGAAATGCGGAAGTTTTTGCGTCTGGCGGTGGCGACCAGGGTTTCGACATACTCTTCCAGGAAGCGGCGATTGTGCAAACCGGTCAGGGGATCCCGGAGGGCGGTTTCCCGCAGGGTGTCCATCAGACGTTTGGCTTCCACCACCGGGGCTGATTCGCGCAGATAGACCTGAATGAAGGGAATCAGCAATTCATACAAGCGTCCGTGTTCCTGTTCGACGACCAGTTGCACGACGTTGCCCACCATGCCCGAGTGCATGACCGGCAGACAAATGTGCCCGTAGCTGGGATCTTCCAACTGGCCGGAAAACATGCTGCAAATATAGGGGTCTTCAAAAGAATCAATCCGGTGACTGGTCCGCTGGGCACGACAGACATCGGCCTGGAACAGGGCCTGTTCATGGCACCAGCAGGCCGGGACATCGGGTTCGCCGTTCACCACGACCGGTTTCATGTGGTTGCGGGAGGCGCTGACTTCATAGATGGTAAATTTGCGAATGCCGAACTGGTTGCTCAAAATGCGGGCGATGCGGAGATAGACTTCACGGGTGGTCCGGTCTTCTTCCACGGCCTGCTTGAACTGGGCCACCTCGACCAGGGCATCCACCATTTCGATGGTGGTGACGAGCAGGTTGGAATTGCCTTGCAGGTCATACTGGATGAGTCGGGCCACTTCCTGGCTGATGTTGCTCAGGTTTTCCTGGAGGTAGGTCATCAGCCAGTTGAGATCGCGGGCGATTTCGCCCATTTCATCCTGGGTATCGCAGATGACGCGGGTCCGAAAATTGCCTTCCTTGGCCCTGGCCACCACTTCCTGGACCCGATTGGCCACCAGGGCCACCGGGGCCACCTGCCCGCGAAAGAAGAGAGCAGCCAGAACGGCAAAACCGATGATGAAGAAGGTCAGGAGTAGAAGCGTCAAAATGGCTTGATGTTTCAAGTGGGAAAGGGAGAGGGTGATGGTGATGGCTCCCAAAACGGTGCCGGCTGCCACCTGGTGACATTGGCGGCAGTTGGGATTGCCGCGATCATCGGCGATGAACGGGATGGTGCCACGGAAAGCAACTCCCCCCCGGTCGTCGAGCATGGAAAAATTGGCCTCACCCGTACTCAAAACCCTGGACTCGATCTCATCCGGTCCTTTTTCGAGTTTCAATCCCTGGCCAAATTGTTGGGTGACATCCGGCCCGCGGACCACATGGGCATCCAGGAGGCCCTTGACCTCTCCCAGCCGTTCCAGAAACGATTCGCGCCGGTCGATGACGCCGTTGATCATCTCTTCGGTCAGGCTGACCCGCACCACTTCGGCCACAGCCCGCACCTGTTCTTCGGCGGTGACCAGGGAAAACTGCCGAAATGCGAACAGGCTGGCCGGAATGAGAATCAGGGTCAGCCCCACGAACAACCATGCGGTCAGGACCGTGATTTTGGTCTTGAGGCGCATGGCGGATTCGGGGTCCTGACCGGATCAGGTCGGGCTGCGGGCGGTGGCCCGTTCAGCCAGATCCAGGAGGCGTTGTGCCTGCCGGACATGCAGCCGTTCCACGAGCCGCCCGTCCAGTACGCAAATTTCCTCGCCCCGGTTGCGGGCCTCCTGCCAGGTTGCCACGAGGCGTCTGGCACGTTCCACGGCGGCCGGGCTGGGCATGAAAGCCTGGTTGGCGGCGATCACCTGGTGGGGGTGGATGACGGTTTTGCCGGCGAAGCCCAGGCGGACTCCCTGGCGGCATTGGGCCTGCATGCCCTCTGCATCCTTGAGGTTCAGAAAAACGCCATCCACGACGGCAACCCCGGCGGCCCGGGCGGCCAGAACAACGTGTTGCAGGGCATATTGCAGGGATTCGCGCTCCGGGGTGGCTTCCACGCCCAGGGCTTCACCGAGGTCGGAGGTTCCCAGAACCAGGCAGGAGACCCGGGGGTGGCGGGCAATGGCGAAGGCATTGAGGACACCCAGCGGGGATTCGATCATGGCCCAGATCGGGCAGGGTGACTGGTCCTTCTCCAGATGTTCCAGATGGCGGGTGAGATCGGCCAGATCCTCGACCTGGTCCACCTTGGGCACGGTGATGGCATCCGGTCCACCGGGAAGTACCGAGGTCACATCATCCCGCCACAGGTCGGTCTGCACGCCATTGATGCGCACGGTCCGCAGAACCGCTTGGTGATCGATCTGGCGCAAGGCTTCCAGGGTTTGTCCCCGGGCGGCAATCTTCGCTTCCGGAGCCACGGAATCTTCCAGGTCCAGGATCAGGGCATCGGCACCCAGGGTGCCGGCCTTGGCCAGTGCCCTGGTGTTGGATCCAGGAACGTAAAGAACGGAACGCAACAAGGGTGCTGAAATATCGGACATGCCAACCACCTGCCAGTCATGTGTGTGGAGTGCCTTTCCCGCAAATACCAAAGAGTCCATTCTACCCGTAATCCCACACAGATGGCAGGGAAATCAACTCAAAAAAAATTGCCAAAAAGGGAGGATCCGGGGAGAGGGGACGTGCGGGAATCACTCCTCATTGGGATCCGGGGCATGAGCCATCCGGATTTCCAGCATCTCCGCAACAGACCGGAGGGATTCGAAAGCCTTGTTGAAGGCATAATTATCCAAATGTTTTTCAATGTCTTGCAGTTGCCTGGCCATGTCCGGTGACGTGCTGTCCAGCAGGGGTTTGAGAAGGGCAAAAGTGTCCTGGGCATCGATTGTGGCTCCCCGTACCTGTTGCATCAGTCTATGCAGCAAAGGGGTGATTTGTGCCCTATCCACAGGCTCCACAATGGTGGGGGGCGGTGTGTTGGCAACTTGCACCGGTTTTAATATGTGGATGGAGTCGATGACCTGAGAGAGGGCATGGTCGAAATTATCCAACAAAGATGGCCAATTTTCCGGCTGGTTTTCCCGGATGCTTTTTTCCAGGCTGGCGGCGGCGGCCTGGAGAGCATGGGCTGAAAGATTGCCGACCATGCCCTTGATGGTGTGGACCAGGTGGATGGCGGCTGCCCGGTCGTCCTGACGCTTGCCATGCAGGAATTGACGGATCCTTGCGCCGGACGTGGCATATTCCCGTTGAAATTCCAGAAGAATGGAGCGCAAGAGGACGTGATTGTCGTTCAGGCGCTCCAGGGCGGCGGCCAGATCGATACCGGGCAGGGTTTCGGGCAGGCGTGCAGGCGGGTTTTCGGGTGGTGCCGGTTGGGTATGCGGCGTGGCGCTGCTGTTCGGTGCCGCTATTTTCTTCCGTGGGGGAATCCAACGCAGCAAGGCCGCATGGAGCTGATTTTTATCGATTGGCTTGCTGACATGGTCATTCATGCCGGCCTGCAGGCATGTTTCGCGATCTCCCGCCATGGCATGGGCGGTCATCGCCACGATGGGCAGCGATTGTCGGTGAGGCATGTTGCGGATGATGTGGCTTGCCGTATGGCCATCCATTTCTGGCATCTGTATATCCATGAATACAATATCAAATTCAGAAGATTCCACCTTGCGTATGCCCTCCAGTCCATCGACGGCAATTTCGACGAACAGGCCCAATCCCTGCAAAATTTCACTGGCCACCTGGCGGTTGATGGCGTTGTCTTCGACCAGCAACACCCTGGCACCGCTCACCGCAGCACTGACCGTACTCGCATCGACGGCAGGTACGGAAATGCCTGGCAGGTTGCCGGGAAGCGTTTTTGCACGTCCCTGTTTCTCGATCTGGCGCTGTAAAACGACCGTGAAGACAAAGAGACTGCCCCGGGACGGGGTGCTTTCCACCCGGATCTGCCCACCGAGCATGCCGACCAGATGTCTGGTGATGGCCAGACCAAGACCCGTCCCGCCATATTTGCGGGTGATGGAACCGTCTGCCTGGGTGAATGGTCGAAAAAGTCTGGCGACTTGTTCTGGTGTCATGCCGATGCCGGAATCCTTCACGGAGAATTCCAAATGAACAGGGTCGGGTTTCTGGTCAGCAGCCGGTTGGATTGTCCTGACCGAGACCTCGACAGATCCCCGTTCGGTAAACTTGAGGGCGTTGCCGATCAGGTTCATCAGGATTTGTTCGAGTCGCAAGGCATCTCCGGTCAGGAGATGGGGACACTCTGTGGAGATATGCAGAATCAATTCGATATTCTTCTCGGCGGCCTTGTTGCGCAACAGGTCCGCCAAATGGTCGAACAGATCCTGCAACGTGAAATCGACCGGCTCCAATTCGAGCTTGCCGGCCTCGATCTTGGAAAAATCCAGGATATCGTTGAGGATGCGCAGCAGGGAACGTGCGGCGTGGGCAACCTTGACCAGATAATCACGGCTTTTCGGGGTGATGGCGGCCTGAAGGGCCAGGTCTGTCAGGCCGATGATCGCATTCATGGGCGTGCGGATTTCATGGCTCATGGAGGCGAGAAAATAGGATTTGGTACGGTTGGCGTTGTCGGCGATCTCCTTGGCTTTTTCCAGGGTTGCCATGGATTGCCGCACAGAGCGCAGGGAAAGATTGCGCAAGGGAAAGAAGACGACAAATGCCAGAAGCGTGCTGAACAGGATCGTCAGCAACAGAGGTGTCACCAGGGGACGCAACGACAGGGTGATTTCCACGGCACCGACCGGATCTCCATAATCGTAAAGAGTTTCTTCACGGGTCCAGCGGGGCCAGGGAAGAGACTGGGTCATTTCCACGGCCATGTTTTTCGAGCCATTGTCGAACTGGAAGACGCGCACCGATATGTACGGTGTGTGAATATCTTCCAGGACGGCTTGCAGGCGAATGCCCTGCATGGGCCAGATGACGGGGTTGGTGCTGATGAATTTGTTCAGAAAGACGGTATGAATGCGCAGTTCCGTCTGCGCCTGTTTGTTGATATGGTTCCAGGCCAGAAACATGTAAATGAGCGGTGGCAACAAAAAGACCAGACCGGCAATGCTGCCAGAGACAATGGTCATGAGTCGTGGCAGGGGAGGGGTGTGGCGCACAGGGTCAACGTTGCGTTGTGGAAATGCCAAGTTGCAACAGCCTGGCCTCGCCCTCTTCGGAACGCAGGAAACCGGCCAGGGCCCGTAGCGAGGGGGAGGCATCACGCCTGGTGACCAGATACAACGGTTTGAAATATGGATAACGATTGCTCTCCAATGCCGCGACGGTCGGTTCCCTGCCATCCAGAATCAGCCCTTTGAGAGGACGGTGTTCCGCCAGAATGATCGACAGGGCCACCGCGCCCAAGCCGCCCGGAATTTTTTCGACTGTGTCGACCAGATCGACATCGGTGTCGGCCAGGGCGGAACCGGGCGCACGCTGGGCATGCGCTGTGGTGACGGCCCCGGCCATGGCTGGTGAGATACTCTTGAGAAGTCCCGTATCGGCATCGGTCTCCGGGCGCAGGACGACCCGCACCCGGGAGCCATCAGGCCATGTTTTTTGCCGCCCGGCATACATGTCGATCACCTGGGCAAGGGTGATATGGGTCACAGGCGCGTTCTGGTGGACGACAAAGAGAAACGGGGAACGGCCAAGCCACTCCTGCACCAGGTTTGCCGATTCTTCTTCTTTCTTCAGGGGACGGCCAGTGAGTGCCACATCCAATTGCCGGTTGGTCACCGCCTTGATGGCACCGCTGCTGCCCATGGGGGGGGTCAGGAACTGCACCTGGCTGTCCGGGTGTTGTTGACGGTAGGTCTCTGTCACCTGTTTCATGGCAGAAATACCAGCCCCGGTCCCACTGATGCGGATGGGGTCGGCCCAGGCGGCCAGCGACCCGAACACCAGGAGAAATCCACCGAGACACCAACAAGGCAACGACAGCGCCTTTTTCATTTTGCCTCCAGTGATGACTTGCTGGTACGAAAGATGTGGATGCGTGAGACGGTTTCGTTTGCTGAAAGTGATGCTATCATTGTCATGACCGCTTGTTCAACGACTGGCCAATCTGCCTGCCGATTCAACGACTGGCCAATCTGCCTGCCGAAGCTGTGCCGGACCTTTTTCCGGCTGGTGCGGGTCCATGTCCGGCACCTGGATTCGTCTGAACAACGGTCGCGCAAGCTGTGCCGGACCTTTTTCCGGCTGGTGCGGGTCCATGTCCGGCACCTGGATTCGTCTGAACAACGGTCGCGCATGGACTCCTTCGAGTGAGCATGGACCCGGAGTTTCCGACAACGGTTGCGCATGGATCCCCGCGACTGCAAGTACGGAACCAGAAGATGGTGAAGAGGCGGAAAGCATGACCGACACCCGGAAAAAGGCCCGGATTTTGATCGTGGACGATGTGCGATCCAACGTGAAGATTCTGGTGGATATTCTCCGTTCCGACTACGAAATATCCGTTGCCCTGGACGGCCTGTCGGCCCTGGAAGTGGTGGCCAGGGAGTGTCCCGATCTTGTGTTGCTGGACATCATGATGCCGGACATGGATGGTTATGAGGTGTGTCGCCGGTTGAAGCTGGACGAAAAAAGTCGCGGCCTGCCTGTCATCTTCGTGACGGCCAGGGATGACGGACAGGACGAAGCCAGGGGATTCGAACTGGGTGCCGTGGACTACATCTCCAAACCCTTCAACAAGGCTGTGGTCAAAGCCAGGGTCAAAAGTCATCTCGAATTGAAAAGTCATCGGGATGCCATGCAGACGATGCTGGACGAGCTGAAGCGGTCCAGGGATGCCGCCGAAGAGGCGAGTCGGGCCAAAAGCGGGTTTTTGGCCAACATGAGCCATGAAATCCGCACCCCCATGAACAGCATCATCGGGATGACCGAGTTGGTGCTGGAGTCCGACATCGACGCAACGCAAAGAAAACATCTGAGTACTGTCGTCGCTTCCGCCAAGGGTCTGCTGGGTCTCATCAACAATATTCTGGATATTTCGAAGATTGAAAGCGGCAAGTTGCAATTGGAGTCCATCGCATTCGATCTGCGGCAACTCGTTGCCTCCACCCTGGAAGCCATGGAGACGCTGGCCGTTGCCAAACATCTGGCATTGACCGGACAGATGGATCCGGAGTTGCCCGAATGCCTGATCGGTGATCCAACGCGCCTGCGCCAGGTACTCATGAATCTGGTGGGTAACGCCATCAAGTTCACGGACAAGGGTCAGGTCGCGGTGACGGTGAAGCGGCGGGAAGGAGATTTTCTGTTGTTTGCCGTGGCGGATACCGGGATCGGCATCCCTCTGCATCAGCAACAAAAAATATTTGAAAGTTTTACCCAGGCCGATCAATCGACCACCCGTAGATACGGGGGAACCGGTCTGGGAACCACCATTGCCAAGGAGATCGTGGAAAAAATGGGTGGCCGGATCTGGGTGGAAAGCCGGCCCGGCCAGGGCAGCACGTTTTATTTCGAGGTCATCTTGCCGGCAGCCAGGGGGGTGACGGCCTGTCGGGACAGACGCAGTCATTTTCCCATGGCATCCCGGGCGGGCAACATGCGCTCACCCTTGTCCATCCTGGTGGCGGACGATGTGGAAGCCAATCGTACCCTGGCGGTCACCCGCCTGGAACAACGTGGCCATCGGGTCACTGTCGTCGAGGATGGTTTGGCGGCATTGACCGCCTGGGAACAACAGACATTCGATGTCATCTTGATGGATTTGCAGATGCCGGGGATGGATGGCCTCGAGGTGACCCGGACGATCCGCACGCGGGAGGCCCGCCAAAATCCTTCTCCCCACATGCGCATCATTGCCATGACCGCCCACTCCATGGTCGAAGATCGGGAGATGTGCTTTGCCGCCGGGATGGATGAATTTATTTCAAAACCAATTGATTTTAATGAACTTTTTTTAATATTGACCCGTTTTTTTCCGGGTGACGATCCGGCCGGGAATGTTTCTGTCCAGGTCGATGATGCCTTGCCGATTTTGCCCGAATTGGCCGGCATCGACGTGACAGGCGGATTGCGGCAATGGAAAAATATCGAAGTCTATCAAAAGGCCCTCCTTGGGTTCATGCAGGGCCATGCCGGGGATGTGGGCCTGATCCGGGCTGCCATTCGCCAGGGAGACCGGTCGGAGGCCAAAAGAGTGACTCATACCCTGAAAGGCGGGGCCGGGTCTCTGGCCGCAACCGGTTTGGCAGCCGCGGCAGCCACCCTGGAAACGGGATTGCAGCATCCGGAAGCGGACCTGGAACCTTTGCTTGTCGCCCTGGAACACGCTATGGTGGAGTTCGTGGACTCCGTGCGGCGTTTTTCCATGGTGCCGGTTGCCGGGGAACCCCGGCCCAGGGAAGTTGTTCCGGTCAGGGAAAACCGGGCACACCATGTCGCCCTGCTGGGACGGATCGAACAGGCGCTCGGAC
Organism: Magnetococcales bacterium; assembly: GCA_015228935.1. Lineage (NCBI taxonomy): Bacteria > Pseudomonadati > Pseudomonadota > Magnetococcia > Magnetococcales > Magnetococcales bacterium. The sequence goes on from JADGCO010000018.1 coordinate 12,163, forward strand.
GTGGTGACGCCATGACCGCCGAGGAGCTTCTGCCCGAATTGGTGCAGTGGTTGCGGGGAACCGTCCACGAAGCGGATGTGGCCATGCTCGTGGCACAGGTGGAAGAGATCCAGTGCGCCGCAGCCAAGGACACCCTGGTCAAAATCGGTGTGGCATTGGGGCTTGATTGGCATGGAACCACGGGCTGACCGGCCAAAAATTCTCCTGGTGGACGATGAAGCCGCCAATCTCAAACTCCTGCGGGAAATCCTGCGCCAGGATTACCGGCTGGTTTTTGCCCGGAATGTCAGGGAAATGTTGCAGTACGCCGCTGAACAGCCGGATTTGATTCTGCTGGACATCATGATGCCGGAAATGGATGGCTACACCGGTTGCCAAATGTTGAAGGACAATCCGGAAACCCGCGATATTCCAGTCATTTTTGTTACTGCCAAAGTTGACATGGAAGATGAAATCAGGGGGCTTGAGGTGGGGGCCGTGGACTATCTCACCAAACCTGTCCTGGGACCCGTGGTCCGGGCACGGGTCAAGACCCATCTGGCATTACGCCAAGCCAGAGAGACCATCATCGAACAAAACCGGGAAATCCAGAAACAAAATGAAGCGCTCAAAGAGACCGCCCGGCTGCGGGACGATGTGGAGCAGATCATCCGTCATGACCTGAAAGGTCCCCTGAATGCCATCATCGGCATGCCGGATATGCTGATCGGGGAGCTGGCGTTGAATGAGCGACAGGAACAGTGCCTCCGCGTGATTGAAGATTGTGGTTTCCGGTTATTGGGCATGATCAATCTGTCGCACGATCTCTACAAGATGGAACGGGGACTCTACAGTGTCGATCATCAGCCGGTCGATATGATAGAAGTATTGCAGCAGGTCGTGAATGAACTTCAGGAGATGATCCGCTCGAAAAAGCTCGTCTGGCGTGCCACCCTGAACGGAATACCGGTGGCCACGGGCGATACGTTCATGGTCTCTGGAGAGAAGCTTCTGTACCACTCCATGCTTTCCAATCTGGTCAAGAATGCCATCGAGGCCTCGCCCCGGGGGGAGACATTGTTGATTGACCTGGACCGGGGAAAGCCGCCCGTCATGCGCATCCGCAACAAGGGGAGTGTGCCGGCGGAGATCCGTGCCACATTTTTTGACAAATTCGTCACCGCCGGCAAAAGTCAGGGCACCGGCCTGGGCACCTATTCCGCCAAGCTCATCGCCACAACCTTGGGAGGCGATCTCTCCCTGGATACGAGCCAGGCAGGAGAAACGTCGCTGGTGATTCGATTCATGGATGGCAAATGCGCCATCAAACCAGCGCCATGTCCATCAACCTGATGGCAGCCGGCAGAATACCCATGGGTGGGGGGAGATCCTGAAATCCCATGGTTCGATATAGTGCCCGGGCTTCGACCATGGTATCGGCTGTTTCCAGGTGCATGCGCTGGTAACCGGCCTGCCGTGCCCAATCATTGGCACGGGTCACCAGATGTCGGCCAACCCCCTGCCGCCGCCACTCCGGACGCACGAACAAGCGTTTCATGACGGCAATACCAGGTTTGAAGCGCCGGATTCCCACACACCCCACCGCAGAGCCATCCGGCGCCGTGGCCAAAAACAGATAACCCAACGGCGGTTCATAGCCACGAGGCAAACCTTCCATCTCCCGCTCGAAACCCACCAGACAGCAGCCGCAATTGACGGTCTGAACATACTCGGCAAACAGATCCCGGACCTCTTCGATGGCTGATTCGGATTCAGCGTGCATGATCTGCATCACCCGCTCCTGTTAAAATAGTATAAATTTGCCCGTTTTTTTTGCAAGACATTGCAGCCAGGACGCAATCCAGGCAGAATCGTGCCAGGATACTGGACGACAATCCCTCTTGACCAGGGAGATGACCACCTCATGATCCAAGACCCGTCCGCCACCATTCTGGACCACCCGACGGTTCTGCGGGCCATGTTTCATCCGCGCCGGAGTGCTTTCGAGCCAGGGGGAAACCCCATGGCACGGGATCTTTACCTCCCTGTGACTCCCCCGATTCGTCTGGGAGGCCGCGTTTTCATCGCCACACCGACAGCTCCCCTGATTTTGTATTTTCATGGCAATGGCGAAATTGCCACGGATTATGACGGCATTGCTGCGGCTTACACCAACATGGGCATCACCCTGCTCGTGGTGGATTTTCGCGGTTACGGTCACAGTGATGGCACACCCTCGGGAAGCGCCCTGCTGACCGATGCCCTGGCGGTATACCAGAATCTTTCGACCACCCTGAATGCGTGTGGTTTGACCCCATCCCGAGTTTATGTCATGGGTCGTTCCCTGGGCAGTGCCGCAGCCCTGGAAATTGCCGCGCATGGCCAGCCCCCACCCGCCGGCCTGATCCTGGAAAGCGGTTTTGCCCTGACCATACCCCTTCTGGAGCGGCTGGGATGTCAATTCCAGGGCGAAGTCCCGGAAGAACTGGGATTTGGCAATCTGGAAAAAATTTGCCAGGTCACCCAGCCCACCCTCATCATTCACGGTGAGGAGGATTGGATCATTCCGGTCACCGATGGCCATACCCTGGCCGAACACTCCCCCGCCCGACATAAAAAATTGCTGATCATTCCCGGTGCCGGCCACAATGACTTGATGATGGTCGGCATCGAAGCCTACTTTCAAACCATTGGCGGCTTTGTTCACAATCAGTCATGAACGAAATTTCCCTGGCAACCCGTTACCGCAACGCCGCCCGCATCGTCGCCGAAGCCGATGCCCTGTTGATCACTGCCGGGGCCGGCATGGGCGTGGATTCGGGATTGCCCGATTTTCGGGGAGATACCGGCTTCTGGAAGGCCTATCCTGTCATCGCCCGCCAGGGCATCAGTTTTGCGGAAATGGCCAATCCCCAATGGTTTCAGAGAGATCCCTATCTGGCCTGGGCCTTTTACGGTCACCGTCTCAACCTGTATCGCCGGACCACGCCGCATGCCGGTTTTGCCTGGTTGTTGTCCCTGCTCCAGACCAGGCCGGCAGGGGGATTTGTCCTGACCTCCAATGTGGACAACCAGTTTCAAAAAGCCGGTTTTGACCCGGAGTGCATCGAGGAGTGTCACGGCTCCATCGAGCATTTGCAATGCACCACCCCTTGTTGCCCGGAAATCTGGTCCGCCGAAGCAACCCGGGTTCAGGTCGATGAAGCCCGGTTTCGTGCCCTGGATCCCTTGCCCCGTTGCCCGCATTGCAACAATCTGGCTCGCCCCAATATTCTCATGTTTGGCGACAGCGACTGGTTGGGACAGCGCACGGCCCGCCAGGGCGAACGTCTGCACATCTGGCTCAATGATCTTCTGGTCCGGCAACGCAGCCTGGCCATTGTGGAACTGGGGGCCGGTTTGTCGGTTCCCACCATCCGCTACCGGTCGGAAACCTATGCTGCGCGTCTGGGGGGCGTGTTGATCCGCATCAATCCACGCGATCACGAGGTCCCAGGTCCCCCGCACATCTCCCTGCCGGTCAGTGCGGCGGTCGGCATTGCCAGCCTTTGTGCCATTCCGGAAACCTCGTCCAATCCATAATGGCCCGGGTGCTGGTTATTGTCTGGTACCCCTCCAACCCTCCGTTCAAGGATACGCTTTTCTTGTTGCGACTTTTTGCCTTCGATTTTGATGGTGTCCTGGCTTGTCTGGTACCCCTCCAACCCTCCGTTCAAGGATACGCTTTTCTTGTTGCGACTTTTCGCCTTCGATTTTGATGGTGTCCTGGCCGATTCGGTCCCGGTCAAGGATGCCGCTTTGGCGTGGCTGTTTCGGGAGTATGACCCTGCCATCCAGCAGCGGGCCATGGTGGTCTGGAATCACCACAAAGGGGTGTTTCGCCCGGAGCGCATCCGGCGCGTATTCCGGGAAGCGGTCGGCATCGAACTCGATGAACAGGCTGTCGCCGCCCAGGTGGCCCTGTTTGAGGAACAAGGCGTGGAGCGGACCGTCACGGCCCCGCCCATTCCCGGATCACACGCTTTTCTGGAGCGCCACGCGGCCCGCTATCCCTGCTACGTGGTCTCCGCCGGTCCCGAATCCGAAGTCCGGGAAATCATCACCCGGCGCGGCATCGCCGCCTGGTTTCGTGGCATTTACGGTGGTCCGGAAAAAAAATCGACCATCCTGACCCGCATTCTGCATGCAGAGTCCTGTCCGCCGGAAGCCGCCCTGTTTTTGGGGGACTCCAAAACGGATTATCTCGCTGCCCGGGAGGTGGGCATGGCTTTTCTCGGGGTGGTGGCACCGGGTCTGGTCAATCCTTTTCCGGCAGAGGTGCCCGTTGTTCCGGATTTGACCACGCTGAACCCCGAGGATTTTACCTGATGCGCCTGCGGCAACATGCCCTGCAAGGTGTCGTTTGCGGGATCGCTCTTTTGCTTTTCCCTGGGGATTTTACCTGATGCGCCTGCGGCTGCGTGCCTTGCAGGGCATTGCTTTCGGGGCCGCTTTTTTGCTCTTCCAGATGGAGCTGATCGCTGCCAAGGCGTTGCTGCCCCGTTTTGGCGGGAGTTTTCTGGTCTGGAGCATGGCCATCATGTTTTTCCAGGGTCTTTTGATTCTGGGATATTTATTGCTCCACCTGGGCACCCGCTGGCTGGGAATCCGGGGCTGGTTTTTTGCCTATCTGGTCTTGCTCTTGCTTACCCTGCCGGCCTTGTTGAACCTGCCGACCCTGTTGCAACCGGTTTCCCAGGCCGCCACACTCCATTTTTTGCCTGGTCTGCTCCTCACCTTGCTGTTGGCCACCGGCCCGGTTTTTCTGGCCCTCTCCACCCTGGGGGTGGGGAGCCAGAAATGGCTGGCGGCTTCGTCCCTTCCCGAGGCAAAAGACCCGTTTGCCCTGTATGGTGTTTCCAACCTGGGCGCGTTTGTGGCCTTGTTCAGCTATCCTCTGTTGGTGGAACCCAACCTGACCCTGGTCCAGCAGGTCACGGTCTGGCAGGGTGGATATGTTTTTCTGGCCCTGCTGCAACTGGCCACATTTTTCTTGCGCACCTCCTGGTTGCGACCGGAGGGAGTCTGGCCACTTTTTCTCCCGCGCACTCCCTGTTTGCAATCGGGGAGAGTCTGGCCACTCGCCGCGAATGTTGCCGAAAATGTCACCGCACCCATTTCCGGTCGCCGGTTTCTGATCTGGTTTTTGCTGCCGGCGGCGAGCAACGCCCTCTATCTGGCCACCACCAACCTGATCACCATGGATCTGGCCTCGGTGCCTTTGCTCTGGACCCTGCCCCTGGGGGTGTTTCTGGCCAGTTTCTGGGTGACCTTCAAGGCACGCCCCTGGTATCCAGAGTGGGTGCGGACCCGCTTTTATCTGGCCATTCCGGTGGGTATTTTTTTGTTCATTTTGCAGGCGAAGGGAGTCGGACTTGAATCCTCCGGTTTGACGATTTTATTGCATTTGGCGACGCTGTTTTTCCTGAGCATGACCTGCCATGGCGAGCTGCACCGATTGCGTCCTCTGGATCCGCACCACATGACCGCTTTTTATGTGACTCTGGCCGTGGGGGGATTTTTTGGCTCGCTGATGGTGGGGTGGCTGGCACCGTTCAGCGGCATTCCCGTTCTGATCGAATATCCCCTGGCCATGGTGCTGGCGGTTTTGGCCCTGGCCCTGGATCCTGAAGCCAAACCTGTGCAACGTGCCGACTGGTTCTGGGTTGTGCTGATGGGGCTGGTTTTGCTGGGCTGGTCGCTCCTGCCCGGCAGCCGGGGGTCTCTCCAGGAAAAGCTGCAATCCTTTCTCCTGGCCATTCCCCTTTTGTTTATTTTTTCCGGTCTGTACGACAAACCCAAGCCCCTGGTTTGGACCTTGTTGATCGTGGTTGGCATGGTTCCCTTGTTCGACACCTGGGCCAGGGATCACTCCCCGTTGTTCAAGCATCGCAATCCTTATGGCATCTATCGCATTTTCATCAAGGATGGGCGCAAAATATTGCAACACGGCACGACCTATCATGGTGCCCAATGGCTGGATCCCCAGCGGCACCACATTCCGCAACTGTATTATCACCCGGTCACCCCGGTGGGGCGACTGCTGGCGAGCGGGGTGTTTTCCTGGCAGAACATGGGTCTTGTCGGTCTGGGAACCGGCAGCCTGGCCGCCTATGCCCGGCCCGGACAGACCATGGAATTTTTCGAGCTGGATCCCGACAATGGCGACATTGCCCGTGATTATTTCAGCTATTTAAAAGCCAGTCAGGGCCGGATTCGGCTGCGGTTCGGGGATGCCCGACTGTCGCTGCAAACCGTTTCCGATCAGAGTTTCGATCTTCTCGTGATCGACGCTTTTAACAGCGATGCCATTCCCATTCACCTGCTGACCACCGAGGCCCTGGCCACCTATCGGCGGGTCTTGCAACCGGATGGCTTGATCCTGTTCCATGTTTCCAATCGTTTTCTGGATTTGACCACGGCCCTGTGGACCAACGGTCGTTTCATGGGAGCCGAGGTTTTTTCGCTGAGCAATCCACCCCCCGAGCATGCCGATGCTGAACCCTCCCGCTGGGTGGCCATGACCTGGAATCCGGCCACGGCCCAAAAACTGGTGGAGGATCTCGGCTGGTCGGATCTGGCGACCCAGGGTACCCAGCCCATGGCGCGGCCCTGGACCGATGATTATTCCAATCTGCTTTCTGTGCTGTTGTTCTGAAAAAATATGCGACTTTTACCCAACGCCCCGTTATCATTCATTCAGGAATGCGTGCTGTCTGGGCGGGTGTATTGGACCTACCATGTCCATATGCGCATGGATCGTCGCTCCATTGGTCGTCAAGCGATTTTGGGTGCCGTGGAGAGTTACGAGATTATTGAGGCCAATCCGGACGACAAATATCTGCCGAGCTATCTGGTATGGATGTCCCATGACGGGGAGGTTGTACACGTGCTTTTTGCGGCGGATGTAGCGGGCCAAAATGTTCGTGTGATCACGGCCTATCGTCCTCAGCCACATGAGTGGGCGAGTGACTTGAAAAGGAGAATCCCGCAATGAAATGCCAGGTATGTGGTTCAGATCTGGAAAAAGCAGTGACCAGCCTACCCTTTAAAAATGGCGAGGATTCCATCGTTATCGTGAAAAATCTGCCTGTGGCGCAGTGCGGCAATTGCCGGGAATACCTGATTGAGGATGCCGTCATGGTGCGCGTAGAGGTCATCCTGGAACGCATGGGACAGGGTGCTGAGTTGGAGGTGGTTCGGTACGCTGCCTGATCCTGTTTGGCGCTACGAATTGCATTCTGAGTTGAACGTCATCAGCCGTCGTCCCTTCCCGGAACAGATTCCCGGGAGCGATACAAGCAGGAGAAGCTCTGCAACACAAGATCAAAATCCGGGTGGTCTCTCTCAATGACTTGATACATCACATGTTACGATTTGGCCCCGCTTGGCGACACAATCCAGCACGTTCCGCAAGGCGCTGTCGTCAATATCGATCTTGAGCGTGATGCCGGACATCAGTAGGGGATCTTGCCGATGCGCCGTAGGCGGGCGTAGGGGGTTTCGGAAGGCTTTACGCCAGGAGGGAAGCACTCAATGCCGTCCCCAGCATGTCGGTCACCCTTGAAGTAGCCGGCTGGACGATCTTCCTGGTTCTTGAAAATTTCATCGGCCATCTCGTGAAACCGTTGGATATCGGCCATCTGCTCTTCCGTAATCCCCGGCGCATACTCGATCCCCATTTCACACCTCCTCAAGAACAACCGCAACTTTGCCATCTGCTCTCGTATTGACCGAAATGATTTGGAACTTCCTTTCCGGAATATACAGCACTTCCTGCTGTCGGGGGTAACGGGAAAATGATTCGATGTGCTTTCCGGTCCGTGACTTGATAAAAAACACATATTTGCCCTTGAAGCCGCTCATTCCGATGGCCGTACTCATGAAGCCCTTGTCACGATAAGAACCGCCCGGCGTCAGACTCTTCACCACATCATCCGGCAGGTCGGTGATGCGAGAGACAGCCCCGGCATGGTTTGGTAATTTGGCGAGGGCGGCCTTGATGGTCTCGACGTAGGGGGCGAGAGCTTCGCGCTCGGTGTCGCTCCCTGTGCGCAGGGCTTTGTTGAGAATTTCGTAGTCGTTCTGCCCAACTGGCTTGGAGTGATCGGTGTAACCGTGCAGGGCAGCCACTTCGGCGTTGGAAAGAGACGCCAGAATGTCCGCAGAAACTCCGGCTGCTTTTGCCGCTTTCCACCCCTCTTCCGCCAGGAGCTTGATGCGCTCCGGCCCCAGGAGTCGGGTAAAAGCCACTTCGTGTCGTGGTATTGTCAGATATTCCATCGCCTGACCCTTTCATCGTCAGGGGTGGTGGAGCGTTGCCATGACCGTTGGTTGAGTGGCATCCGGTCATTGAAGAACAGTACCAAACGCCTTGCTGATGTAATCGACGATGGCCTGGATGGCCGATTCGTCGAGGACGGCATTCCAGGCAGGCATGGAGGTGTCGGGCAGGCCATGGCGGATGGTTTCTGCCAGGCGGGTGCGGGTCATGGTGGCCATGAAGTCGGGGTTGGTGAGGTTGCGGGGATGGGGTTCGAGGAAGGTGCCGATCCAGTTTTGGCCGGTGCCATCGGCGGCGTGGCAGAAGGCGCAATTGTCCTGATACAGCTTTTCGCCCTGGCGTTCCCGGGGAGTCAGCTCCGGGAAATGGGGGGGAATGTCGTGTTTGGCGTAGGGGGTGGCCTGGGCCACGGCATCCAGGGGGGGGGGGGGGGCACGATGGGAATAGCCGCCCCGGGGATAGGAGACGGCCCGGGGTTCCCAAACCGGTCCGTCCTCGCGGACTGCCGCCCGGTCATGGCAGGTGATGCAGGTGGCCAGAAACAGCCGTTTGCCCTGGATTTGCTCCGGGGTCAATTCGCCATCGTCCGCATCGATGGGCAGACGTCCCGTGGCAAAGGGAAAGGCTGCCTGGTAGCGCTCATGGCGTTCCCAGCCATTTTCCGGCGTGTGATAACGGGTGTTGGTGGCCCTGTCAAGCAGAAATTCCTGGTGGACAAACTGCGCGACCAAAAGAATTTCCACCGGTGTCAGAATGGACTGAAAGCCGGCCATGGCGGTGCCGGGGCGACCATGAGTGATGATCTGGACCATCCGTTCGAAAGGCAGTGTCTCGGGTGGTGTGGCGATGAAATTTCGGGGTTTTGGATCCAGGTAGGTGGCGGCGAGCGTCCGCGCATCACCCGAGTAGCCGTGACAAAAATAGCAGCGAAAATTGTAGATTTTGCGCCCGGCTTCGTGGTCGGTTCTGGCCGGGATGTTTTCGGTCTTGAGGTCGGTGCTGGCCGGGATGTCATCCGGCTTGTGGTCGGTCCTGTCGGTTTCGTGCTTGACCGGGGCCGGGGGGGGAGTCTGCATCTCTGCGGCAACCGGCAGGGGAATCCAGAGAGCGATCCAGAACAGGGCTGCCATGTATGGAGGGTTGGACCGGCATTTCATGGGTGGAACCTCGTCAAGCCCGCGTCTTCCAGACCCGGGGCAATAAATTTTTGAAAGACATATTCGGCCACATTGGCTATTTCCTGGTTGGACATGACCCAGTGCCAGGCCGACATTTCCGTGCCTTTTTCGCCATTGGCGATGACGTGAAAAAGATGGGGTCGGTTGTACTTGTGTTGCGAGGCCGGATGAGTCAGATTTCTGGGTTTGGGGGAGATGAAATCGGAGCGCCTGCCGCGACCATCCCCCTCGATGCCGTGACAATCGGCACACTGGTGATCAAAAAATTGTTTGCCCTGGACGGGGTCACCGTTCAGGCCATTCGGCATGGGTTCGTGCATGTCATTCCGGGTGTGGTGTTCATGAACGTGTTCCCCGGGCGTGGCCGTCTCTCCTGCATGGATCGCGTCGGGTTCACCGAGTGGAAACAGGAAAGTCGTGCGCACATAGGCCACGATGGCATCGATCTCTTTTTTGTTCAGGCGACCGCCCCAGGGAGGCATGGCGGTTTCCGGACGGCCATAGGTGATGGAAAAAATCATGCGTTCGTTGGTCAGGATTTGCCGGGACTCGTCGGTGGTAAAATTGCGGGGGGGGGGAATGAGGCCGCTGCGTGCCCAAAGGGACACATCTCCCTTATCTCCGTGACAAACGGAACAGTTGCTGGCATACAAGCGTCGTCCGAGACTGGCATCCTTGACGCGGGAGGAGGGCATCAATACTTCATGGATATAATCGACCACACCGGTGATCTCCGTTTCGCCCAGAATGTTTCCCCAGGCCGCCATGGCGGTGCCCGGGCGCCCCTGTTGCACCGAGGTCAGCATGCGTTCGCGGGTCAGGCTCAGCAGGGATTCCGGGGCGGTAAAATCGATGGGAGGGGGTTTCATGCCCTTGGCGGCCTGGGTCTGGCCATCACCGGATTTACCGTGACAGGGCGCACAATATTTTCCATAAATCCTGGATGGTACTGACGTTCCCCTGGAGGTTTCTGAAGTTTCACCTGAAGCGCTCGTTCCCAGCAGGAGAAACGCCAGGAAAATCCCGGACAAACTTCCGTGTGTGGCGTGATGTGGCATAATGGAGACTCGGCTCTCCTGATGGTGGGATTCGATCATCGGATCCACGAGAAGCGGACAGGTGCTTTTCTCAGGTCTTCACTCTGGTGTAAAGAGATGAAATCGTTTTTTTTTCTGGAGGCATTCACGATGCACAAGCCAAAATCTGGATTCGTTGCTCATTTTTCCGGGGTGTTTTTGTTGCTGTTTCTTTCGCTGTTGAGCGCTTGCGTTTCGACTCCGGAGAAGCAGGATCCTCTGGCACCTCTGGTATTTCCCAGTCCGCCCGATCCAGCCCGGTTTGTGTTCGAGCGCACTCTCCGGGGCTCGACGGATGCCAAACCCCAGGGTGATGAAGATTCCGTGAATTTGCAGAACATGCTTTCTGGTGAAACGGGACCTGCCGGCAAGGGTTTCAACAAGCCGTATGGTATTACGGTGCGGCAGGGGCGGATCTATGTGGGCGATACGGTGAGCCGCACGGTCATGATGTTGGACCCGGCGAATGGGCAGTCGAAAGAGATTGGTGCGGAAGATCCGGGTGGCCTGGTCAAACCCATGGGAATCGACAGCGATGCCCAGGGCAATCTGTATGTGGTGGATGCGACCAAAAAATGGGTCATGGTCTACGACAAGGATGGCAAATATATTCGGGCCATCGGTGGGGCCAAGGAGTTCGACCGGCCATCGGGGGTGGCGGTCAATCTGGAGGGAACCCGGGTCTTTGTGGCTGATACGAGCAGCTCCCGGGGCAAGAACGAAAACCACCGTGTGCGGGTCTACGACGCGAAGAGCGGAAAATTCTTGTTCGACATTGGTCAACGGGGTTCCAAGGATGGCGAATTCAATCTGATCCGGGATGCCCGCATCGGTCCTGACAAGAATCTTTACGTCGTGGATGGAGGCAATTTTCGGATTCAGGTCTTCAATCAGGATGGAAAGTTCATCCGGCAGTTTGGTACCGTGGGCCGGCGTCTGGGGCAGTTTGCCCGGCCCAAGGGCATTGCCATGGATCGCGAGGGAAATCTCTATGTCTCCGATGCCTCGCACGCCAATTTCCAGATTTTTACCAAGGACGGTCAGCTTTTAATGTTCATTGGCACCCGGGGCAGTGAAAAGGAACGGGCCAGCTACATGTTACCGGCCATGATTGCCGTAGATGAGGATGGACGGGTATACATGGTCGATCAAGGCTACGGGAAAGTGGATGTATATCGTCCGGCACACCTGAAAGAGAATGAAGGCTTTCTGGGTGTGGCTTTCGAAAAACTCAAAAAAATGAAATCCAAGGAATAACAGGGAATTCATGTCAGGCAAAGGCCTTCCCGGATTCGGGAAGGCCGTTTTGCTTTCTTTGCTGAGCGGATATTTCTGAAGGGTTCATGTCAGGCAAAGGCCTTCCCGGATTCGGGAAGGCCGTTTTGCTTTCTTTGCTGAGCGGATATTTCTGAAGGGTTCATGTCAGGCAACGGCCTTCCCGGATTCGGGAAGGCCGTTTTGCTTGCCTTCCCAGGATTGAGAAATGCGGAGCTGAAAATTTCCGGAATGGTGGTGTTCATGCTGGATGGCTTGAAAAGATCGTCAATTTTAAATTATTGAATTAAAATGATTTATTGTAAATCTAAAATTCGTGGCGCGTGTTTTAAAAGATTTGGCACGTCTGGTGCATGATGATGGTCAACTGCCGGGAACAGCCGGTGACAAGCATCTGGAATAACCGCAATATTTGAGGATGGAACCATGAACGCACCAACAGGAAAAAAGATCTCCCCACTGGCCCTGGCTTCCCTGATTGGTGTGGCCGGTCTGATGGCCATCGGTGTGGCGACTGCGGGAATCAAGGGCAGCAAGCACGACCTGGGCAGCGGCGGCGCTTCCCAGTTTGCAGCGACAGCCGGTACCGGTGAAGTGTGTGTGTTCTGCCATACCCCGCACGGCGCGAACACCTCGGCCTCTGCTCCCTTGTGGAACAAGAGTCTGCCGGATGCGGGTACCTACACCCGGTATTCCTCCCTGGGCACCTCGACCCTGGATGGCGCGGAAGCCCCGATTGGTTCGGTCTCTCTGGCCTGCCTCTCCTGCCATGACGGCTCCCAGGCCATGGACGTGATGATCAATGCCCCCGGCAGCGGTGGCTACAATGCCTCTGGCGCGAGCGCCTTCAGCTTGGCCGCCATGTCCGGCACCCCGATCCCGAATCTGGGAAAAGACCTCTCCAACGACCATCCCGTGAGCATTCAGTATGCTGGTGGCGGGTTGAAGAGTACCGATGCGGATGGCACCTATACGAGTACCAGCTTCAAGGACAAGGATTTCAACTCGGTGGTGAAGGCGACCATCAACGGCAATCCGGCATGGTGGGTGGACTCCGACTCCTCCGGT
>JADGCO010000018.1:25159-35484 GCA_015228935.1 Magnetococcales bacterium
TTGATGCTCTACACCCGGACCCTGTCGAGCGTGGTGCAGCCCTTCGTCGAGTGTGCGAGCTGCCACGATCCCCACAACGACTCCACCTCTGGAGCTGCACAGGTGGCCTTCCTGCGGCGTGACAACTCTTCCAGCCAGGTGTGTCTGGCCTGCCACAATAAATAATCGGTATCTCTCTCTTCCTGAAACAGGAAACAAGTATGCCGGGCGGATCGAACCGCCCGGTTTTTTTTCTGTCCGGGGTCGAAAATTGATCCGGTTTCTGGTAGTGAATATGCTTCGGACTGTATGGAGCCGGTTGCAAAGCCCGCATGATTGCCAATCCTGCACTCATCGATCGATCATTTTTGACAAGTTGCATGGTGTTGCAGGGGTGGGGTGACGGCAATCAGGGAGATGCAATTGCCTCTGGAGAGACACTGAAAGGGGCAGGTGATCATGGGAATCGGAAGAAAATTCGGGTTGCTGTTACTGGTCCTGGTGTGTGGCTGGCAGGTGTCGCCTGCTGTCGCTGCGCCTGAGGATTCGGGTAGAACACCGGCAAACCCAGCGCCGGACAGGGATGACCTTCCATTTGCCACGGTGGGAGATCAGGTCATTACCGGAAAAAAATTTCGTGAGGCCATGCAGGAAGGCGTCCGGCAAAAATATTATCACTCCAAGGTCCCTGAAAACGAGTTGCCCAAATTTCAGCGGGAAATCGGCGATAAATTGATCGATCGCACGCTGCTGCTGCAAGAGGCCAAACGGCGTGGTCTCACCCCAAACCAGGAAGCGGTCAAAAAAACCCTGGACGGTTACGATGCGCGGTACAAGGATTCCAAACCCTGGCAGGAAAATCGGGACAAAATGATCCCGGCCCTGCGCCAGGAGCTGGAAGATCGGGACCTGTTGGCCAAAATTGAGAAAGCAACCCGCGATGTGCCGCCTGCCTCACCCGATGCCGTGCGAGCCTACTACGATGCCCATCCAGACAAGTTTACCGCGCCCATGGACCAGAAAATTTCGGTCATCATGCTCAAGGTGGATCCGGGTGCCGGGGGCAAGGCCTGGGAAGAAGCCATGCAAAAATCCAAGGAAATTGCCCAGGATCTGAAAAAAGGGGCTGATTTTGCGGAAATGGCCCGTCGGTACTCCCAGGACCCTTCTGCAGCGAATGGCGGCAAGATGAAATTCATTCACAGAGGCATGCTGGCCGATACGGCCCAGGCGGCTCTCGACAAAATCAAACCAGGAGAGATTACGGATCCGGTCCTGGTCCTGGAGGGGGTGGCCATCATGCGTCTGGATGCCCGGGAAATGCCGGAGAAGATGCCTTTCGAGAAGGCCAGGGAGCGGGCCAGCAAACGGCTTGCCCAGGAGGATGCGGACAAGGCCTGGGACAATCTGAAAAAAGAGTTGCGGGCCAAAACCAAAATCACTCTCGATACCTCGTTCTATCTGCCCCTGCCCAAGGAAGGGGAGGGGGAGAAGGAAGCCGATCAAGCCGGGCAGACCGGGAAGGGGGAGAAGTCTGACAAAGCGGGAAAGGCTGACAAGGTGGAGAAGTCTGACAAAGTCGAGAAAAAAGAGAGCAAATGAACGCGATGGAAAAGCGACCCTTGGGTTGACGGGATGTCTTGGATATGATCGCCAACGTTGGAAACACAGATGCATGATTCCGGTAAGGTGGACGTCTAGCGGATTGGCGGGTGAAAAAGACCAGATCAGTGACCGTCCGGGTTATCCTGGTTCATCTGTTTTGGCTTGAGGGCGTTTATCCAACGACAGCCAATGCGGAGCTTCAGTTGTGGCCCGTGCGCTTCAAAGCCCAGTTCACTCCGTGGCGTGTCTGGGGTGATACGGGGTTTATGTTCAACAGAAACCTGGTCAAGGACAAGCCCGCCGTTGCCGGACGCCAGATACTGACCAATCTGAACCTGAGTCGGGGAAGTCAGGGGTATGTCTGGAAGCCCTGGCTCCTGAAATGGGAAAGCCAAATGAATGTCGGAATCAACTCCCAGTTGAATCTGGTGGATGCCAGCCCGAATCCGAGCGATGCCAGCACGGAAGCCTTGGCACGGACCATGGGTGGCAGCCTGAATATTCAGGTGGTGCCGGAGAGTCGTTTTCCGTTTCGGGCCAACTATGACTACAACAACGCCGACTCGTCGGAAGGAACCGCCGGTGGCCAGGGAGGCAATCGCCAGAAACTGAGTCTCTCCCAGGATTATCGAAATCTGGAACGGGACAGCCAACTGGGTGTACGGCTCGATCTCAGCCGTGACATGAGCGGTACCAAGAATATTTCCGGCTTTGAGGGCATTTCCATTCCCTCGGTGGGCAAGATCACCAATGATTCAAAAACACAATCGATGAGTGTGAGTTGGAACAAACGTTTGACCACCCAGACCGTGGACGTGTTTGGCAAGATGGACAATGCCAACAACTCAACCCAGGATACCATCGTTCGCTCCCGGGACAAATCGGTGGTGCTGCGACATGACTACACCGGCGGGCCGAGCATTTCGGTCAACTCGATGGGCAGTTGGAGTCTGAGCGATATTCAAAACACCAACATCAGTCCAATGGGCCGTCAGGACTCGTTGTGGAATTCTCAATGGGAACAGATCAACAATTCCATCTTCTGGCGCCCGGAGGGAAAATCCTATTCTGTGGTCAGCACTTCCCGTGTTTCGCAAAATACGACTCTGACCGATTCAGGAGCCGGAACCGAAACCAGTTCGAATTCCGGAACGGACGGATCGACGGGATCGGCGGATACCAATGGGGAACGGATCGCCCGTCTGCTCAACTCGAATCTGGGCCTCAATTATCAATTTTCCCCGGCCTGGAACCTGAGCGGCCGGGTGGCAGGCAACAGCCAGGAAACCATTCAGGGGAATAAGACAGCCTCGCAGATGGATGCCACGCAATCCGTGCAAACCTCCTATTCACCGGACCGGATTCTCCTGGGACCCCTGATCTATAATTGGTCAACATCCGGGGCATTCGACAGTTCCGAGCGGCAGGCACGCAAGCCGAAAATGTCCATGTCGGAACGCATCGGACACAGCCTGGCCTGGCAGAAGGAGACAGGACCGGCAGGGTTTGTGGAAGTATCCTGCAATCAGAAGGGATCGGCATCCCATGTCAGCCAGGCGGTGACCCTGTGGAATATCGATCACAGCGGTACCCTGCGCTGGGATGACGATCGTGGCGAAAGCCGTACCTACACGGAACTGACCCTGACCGATACCCGTACCCTGGGCGTGGATCCCGGGTACAATCAATTGGCCAACGTGCAGTTGTCCCGCAGCGGCATGGTGGGCAAGGGTGCCACCTGGAAAGGAAATTTCTCGACCCAGTGGAGCTTGCGTGGCAGCGATGGCAAGAGTGATTCCAAAAAATATTCCCGGGGGGAACTTTCTCTGGCTTATCCCGATCTGCTGCGCATACCTGGTCTGCGCTTCATTTCGTCATTGGCAATCGATGTGGACAATCAATATTTGCCCATGGGCAACCTGATTGGCAACGCCGGTCTGCGGGAAAGCCGGCAATTCTGGAATCGGCTGGATTACCAACTTGGCAAAATCGTGGTTGGTCTGAATGTTGGGGTGCAGGAAACAGATGGGTGGCTTCAGGATGATTATCAGAGAAACACCGTCATCATGTTCGATATCAGACGGTATTTTGAAACGGTCTTCTGAAATTCAGATGGGAGGGAACCGGTGAAGGTAAAACGTATGACGTTGGGAAAAAGGATCCGTTGGGCCGTCATGGCAGGGGGGTTGGCCCTGCTTGTGAGTCTGCCCGCCGCAGCGGAATATGGCGATGTGGTGATCAACAATCGGTCGGATGGGGCCGGGATGCGACCGGCAGTCTTTCCGCACTGGTTTCACCGCATCCGTTTCCGGTGCAAGGTGTGCCATGCCGATCTGGGATTCAAGTTCCAGGCCGGGGGGAACGACATCAACATGTTGAAGATCATTGATGGCCAATTCTGCGGTGCCTGCCACAATGGCAACATTGCCTGGGCCGTGGACAACTGCGATGTGTGCCACTCCGGCAAGCCCGGTACGCCAACCCAGGTGCATGGCAGCACGGTGCAAAAACTCCTGGGTGGACCGGCAGCCGCGACGCCCCAACAGGGAGGAAAGAAATGAGCGGACAGATCATTCCACGGCCCCTGGTGGCCTTCCTGGCAGTCGTCTTCGTTGCGGTCGGCATCATGGCTGAGGCCGGCGCGGAGACCCCCGCCGGCAATGTGAACAGCTTCAACCGGTTGATGCGCCCCAAATCCGAACGCAATCCACCACCGGATCTGGATGGCATTCACGATCCGGCCAATCAGGGCACCTTTTTGCTGCAAAAGCCGCTGGAAGCCTTCCAGTCGATGGATACCTCCCTGAACGCGGGAAATTATGTCAACTGGGTCAACTCCCTGAAAAACAAAAAAATCAACCCGCGCTGGGACCGGAACAATCCCCAGGAAGAGGCCCTGGTCTTCGACCTGGACATCGTGCGGGAAGTGAAGGGAACCATGCCGGATGTGGTCTACCCCCATGACCGGCATACGATGTGGCTGGATTGTTCCAATTGCCATCCCGACCTGTTTATTCCCCAGAAGGGTGCCAATCAAATCAGCATGGCGCAAATCCTCATGGGACAAAAATGCGGGGTTTGTCATGGCAAGGTGGCTTTCCCGGTCTCGGAGTGTCGTTTGTGCCACTCCAAGAAAAAGCCGGAAGGTGGTGCCGCCAAGGCCGATGCCAAGAGGTAGACCCGTGACCGGGGCAGAAGGAGTTTATATGTTTTCGGCTTGCAGGGGAGAGAGGATGATCATGACAACCATGCTGGCATCCGGCATCATGGCCGGCTGGCTGGCGGTCATGCCTGGCGTTGCGGGGGCGGAAGATGTTGTCCAAACCAACAAAGCCGACCGGGTTTTGTATCAACAAAAATCACTGCTCGTCGATCAGATTCTGACTCAACCGGACCTGGCCAAACGGGTTGTGGGAACAGATGCCCAGCCGTTGCTGGAACAGGCCAGGCAGAGTCGCGATCAGGCCAGGCAGGCCATGGAGAGCAACAAGGCCACCGAGGCCCGTACCCTCATGGATCAGGCCCTGAAATTGGCCCTGGATGCCTCCCGGCGCACCGTGCGTCCGGAAAGCCAAGCCTGGTTGCAGCGTGCCCGTTATGACGATCTCTCCCTCGCCGTGGGCAATCTGGTGGAGGCCTATCAACGGCATTTGGAGCATGCTGGAAAAAATGCCAATTCGGGGTCGCCGGCCCGGATCCGTCAAATGCTGGTGGATGCCCGCCAGTTGACCACCCAGGACAAATACCAGGAGGCCAATGCCCTCCTGGAAGATGCCCGCAAACAGGTGGTGGCAGGATTGAAATCCCTTCTGGACAGCAAATCCCTGGTCTACGAATTGAAGTTTGCCTCTCCCGAGGAGGAGTACAAGTACGAGATGGGCCGGTCGGAAAGTTTTCAGGCCTTGCTCCGGATGACCTTGTTGGCCGGCGAAAAAAATTTGCCGGGCCAATCCCGGCAACGGGATGTGGAAGAGTTCATCGCCCGCAGCCAGACCTTGATGGATACTGCCAAACAGCAGGCTGGTCAGGGGGCATTCAAGGATGCCGTCAGCAGCCAGGAAAAGGCCAACATGGAGCTGGTCAAAGGATTGCGCATCCTCGGAGTATCCCTGCCCTTCTAGTTGGAACACCATAAACAGACACGGAGCATGGTTTCATGAAATCGGTTTTGTCACTGGGGGCTTTATTGACCCTTTCTTTGTTTCTCAATGGTTGCCAGACCCAGTCCGGGGGTGGCGAGACGCCCCAGGCCGCTGCCGCGCAGGTTCCAGAGGCAAGGGCACCGGAGTCGTCTGCATCCGTCAGCCGGAATGCCGACCAGGCGGACAAAAGCAGCCCGACGCAACGCCGCGCCGAGACATCCGCGCCGGCTGCGGCTGGCAATGTCAAGGTCACGGTTCCCGAGGGGAACAAAAATTATAAATTGGGCCAGGGCCCTGATGCCGTCCAGGCCCGGTTGAATACGGTCACGACCCTGATTGAAAAATCTTCCGGGGCACGTCTGATCTCCTCCAGTCGGCAACCCGAGGCCGAGGCCTATCGCGAAGAGGCGCGTACCCTGCGCAATCAGGCCGAAGAAGCCTTCAAGAAAGGGGATCATGCCGGTGCCCATGCCCTGTTGGGCAAGGCCACCCAGGCTATGTTCGAGGCGGTGCGCAAGGCGGATGGCGGGGCGACCGTCCGCGAAAAGCAACATGTCGATTTTGATCGCCGCAAGGAGAGTGTCAAAGTCCTCCTCGGAGCTTTCAAGAGGATCAGTCAAGAGAAAGGCAAAGGGGGGGAGGGGATCGGCCGGGTGGAATCCTTGATGCAGGAGGCCACGACCCTGCAACAGAGCGGCAAGCTTGACGAGAGCCGCGCCAAGCTGGATGAAAGTTACATCACCGCCAAAGTGGGCATCGAAAAACTCCGCAAAGGGGATACCCTGGTTCGTTCCCTGCATTTTGCCACCAAGGAAGAAGAGTATCATTACGAGGTTGACCGCAACGATACGCATCAGATGCTCGTCAACATGCTGCTGAAAAACCAGTCGGAAAGCGTGCGCAAGGATGCGCAGGCCTCGGTGGAGAGGGCACAGGCGTTGCGCAAGGAGGCCGAAAAACTGGCCGAAGGACGCGCCCATGAAAAAGCCATCGAAACCCTGGAACAGTCCACCAAGGAGCTGGTCCAGGCCATTCGCAAGGCGGGTATTTTCATACCGGGGTGATGCGCATGGTATTCAACGACCCAGCAGCAAGATCCGGAACAGACGCGGCCCGTCACCGGGCGGGCCGCGCCGCCTTGTTCATGATCGTCACCGGATTGATCCTGTTTTTTTCTCCGGTTGCGATGGCCGGTGAAAATGACAACCGCATCTGGAAACCCCTGGAAAAAGATGGTTTGCATGATCCGGATGGACCTGCCATCAAGGAATTGCAGCAACCCAATCAGGCCATGACCGCCTTGCCGGCAGATGTGGTGGGCAATCAAGTGCGTTGGGTCGAGGCCCTGAAAAACGGCTCCATCAAACCGCGCACCAATATCATGCCGGATACCAGAATTCAGGTTTTGGACCTGGATCTGATTTATGGCAACACGGGGGATAACCCGTTTGTGTTGTTTCCCCACCGCCAGCATACCGAATGGCTGGATTGTGCCAATTGCCACGAGGAGTTGTTCAAATCCAAATTCGGGGCCACGCCCATCAAGATGATGGACATTCTGGGAGGGCAATACTGTGGCCGGTGCCATGGTGCCGTGGCCTTTCCCCTGACCGAATGCAAGCGCTGTCACAGTGTGGATCCGGATACTTTCCGGGGCAAATTTGGTTCACAGAATCCCCAGGTTCAGGTGCAGGATCCGCAAGGCAAGGGCCAGGGTTCGGTTCCAGGCCAGGGATCCAGCCCGGGGCAGGGTTCCGGTCAGGGACAGAAGCAGGGCAAAAACAAGAAATAGACTCAGACCGGTTGCCAGACAGAGATTTCAGGAGTTTATCGACAATGCAATTTTTTGGTCGTCATACCTTGTTGAAGGCCGGCATGGCGGGGCTCCTGTTGTTGTCGCCATTGGCGGATCTCCAGGCGGAATATGGCGATGTGGTCCTCAACTCCCGGTCGGAAAAGGGGGGGGTGCGACCGGTCATCTACCCGCACTGGTTTCATCGCATCCGTTTTCGCTGCAAAGTGTGCCATCACGAATTGGGCTTCAAGATGCGGGTGGGTGCCAACGACATCAAAATGGTCGATATCATGGATGGCAAATTTTGTGGCATGTGTCACAATGATCAGGTTGCGTGGGGTCTGGAAAATTGTCACCGTTGCCATTCCGGTCTGCCCGGCCTGGCAACCGGAATACGGGGGGGTCATGCCTCCACCGGGCCAGGGGAGTATTGAAGCCGGTGGTGGTCATTCCGGAAGGAGGAAGCAGCCATGTCGCCCAGAAAAATGGTTTTGTTGGTCGTCGCCCTGCTGAGCGGCAGTGTTCTTGCCGTCAGTTGCGCAGACGTTCCGCATGTCATGCGCATGGGGGTGGAAGAACAGGCAACGGATAAACTGCCTTTGTGGCCCAATCAGCCTGAAATTCCCCGCTACCGCTTTGCCGGACAATTGACCGGATGGGAAAATTTTCGCATCGCCGAAGAGGAGGTGCCCAAAGGGTTGCGCAAGGCCGCCTTCTTGATCGTGGGACTGGATCCGGAAACCGGACTGGCCCAGGAAAATGCCCGTAAAAGCTTGCGCCGACCCCAGACAGGTCTGGTGGACGCCGCCGGTCGCATCCTCATTACCGACAGCGGGCATCGCGGCGTGGTGGTTTTCGACCAGCCAACGGGAAAATTTTATCTCTGGCAGAAGGCGGATGCCGTCAATCTCTTCTCCTCACCGGTGGGTATCGCCCTGGGCCGTGGCAACGAGTATCTGGTGGCCGATGCCGAATTGGGTCGTGTCGTCCGCCTGGATTCCCAGGGCGAACCGGTGGGTGATTTTGGCCGCGACTACCTGGTGCGTCCGACCGGATTGGCCCGCGATCCGGCCCGCGGGATGGTCTACGTGGCGGATACCCGCAGCCAGAGCATCAAGGTTTTCAGCGATGACGGCAAGCATGTCAAGACGATTGGCGGCCCCGGCACCGAAAACGGCAATTTCAACGGTCCAACCCATATCGCTTATGGACGCAACCGGCTTTATGTCACTGATACCCTGAATGCCCGGGTACAGGTTTTCGATACGGAGGGAGAGTTTCTGTTTGCCATTGGTCGCCGTGGCATCCTGGTCGGGGAGATGGTTCGCCCCAAAGGGGTGACCGTGGATGCCGAGGGCAATATTTACGTGGTGGAGTCCTTCCACGACCATTTGCTGATTTTCAACAAGGATGGCCAGTTTCTCATGCCCATTGGGGGCACTGGCAAGGAAGTGGGCAATTTTTATCTGCCGAGTGGGGTGTGGTCCGATGCCCAGGGACGGGTGTTCGTCGCCGACATGTTCAATGGTCGCGTCACGGTCTTTCAATATCTGGGAGGACAGGGATGACCATCATCGATTCAGGCTGGAGGCTGGAGGCTGGAGGCTGGAGGCTGGAGGCTGGAGGCTGGAGACCGGTTGCTGCCGTGTTGCTGGCCTTGCTGGTCTGGGGTGGTGGGCCTTCACATGCGGATGCGGCACGGACTTCGGATGTGCGCAAGACCAAACACAATCTTTCGGCAACCGACTATGCCGGGGGACCGGTGCGCACAGTCAAGGCGGTATCGGAAACGCAGGTCTGTGTTTTTTGTCATACGCCCCACGCCGGTACCGTGGATGGCACCACACCCGCTCCCCTTTGGAACCGTCGGCTCTCCACGGCAACCTATACCGGTACCTATGAATCCTCCTCCATCGATGCGGATGTGAGCCAATTGCGGGCCGGACCAGGCGGCAGTTCCAAATTATGCCTCTCCTGTCACGATGGAACGTTGGCGGTAGGTTCGGTCAACGTGTTGGGTGGCACGCAATCCGCCAGCATCAACATGTCCGGCACCGGCACGGCGGGTGTCATGCCGGCGGGCAGCAGCGGAGTCACGACCGGATTTACCCGGAATCTGGGGGTGGATCTCAGCAACGACCATCCCATTTCCTTCACGTTCGATACAAGCGTGGCCAATGCCGACGGTGAGCTGCGGGTGCCACCTTACACGGCTGGTGATGGCAAGTTGATCGTTGCCCAGCGGCAGGCCGGGTCAACCACCAAGCCGCTCCTGCCCCTGGACAACAATCAGGTCCAGTGTTCTTCCTGCCACGATCCCCACATCATGGATTCGGCAGAGGCGACTCCGATCAAGTTTTTGCGGTTGAACCGTTTCCAAAAAGCGGCACCGAGTGGCTCCTCGTTCAATTCAAGCAACGACATCATCTGTCTGGGCTGTCACGACAAGGGCAAAAAAGCCTGGGCGGAATCGGTCCATGCCAACAGCACCGATGCCAATGAAACCTATAAATCGGGTACAGGCAGTGCGGCGGAGCTGCGGGAATTTACGGCCAACATGCAGGTCTGGCAGGCGGCCTGCCTCAACTGTCACGATACCCATACGGTTCCCGGCTCGCGGCGGTTGTTGCGGGAAGGGACGGACAGCACGACGACCCCCAAACAGGGCGGCAACCCGGCCATCGAGCAGACCTGCTATCAGTGTCACACCACGACGGCACAAAGCATCCTGAACAGTGCCAGCAACAATGTGCCGGATATCAAGACCGATTTTACCACGAGCGGCAATCGACGCATGCCTCTGA
>JADGCO010000018.1:35494-53384 GCA_015228935.1 Magnetococcales bacterium
GTGCCGGATATCAAGACCGATTTTACCACGAGCGGCAATCGACGCATGCCTCTGATTTCGGGAGATCAGGCCAGTCATGGGACCACCGAGGTGCATGACATCGCCAATGCCGATTTCCAGGAGACCCAGGCCAAACTGGGTGTGGGAACCTTGACCAATCGACATGCCGAATGCACGGATTGTCACAACCCGCATCGGGCACTGAAAAATCGGCAGTTCAATGCGTCCGGGGCGACTGGTGCGTCAACCCATCTGCATGATGCAGCGACCCAGCACAGCAACATTGCTTCCGGGGTGTTGCGGGGCATCTGGGGCGTGGAACCGACCTATTCCACCACCGCCTGGATGGATTTGCCTTCCAGTTACACCGTCGTGAAAGGGGATGGTGGCACGGGGGCATCGACTGCCCGCAGCAGCACCCATCTGACCCGTGAATATCAGGTGTGTCTCAAGTGTCATTCCGATTATGGCTACAGCGACAACAAGACCTATCCCACCGGCAACCGTCCCACCCTGGACAGTTTTACCGGTGGTACGACCTCCAATACCAATGGTCTGCTCCAGTATACCAATCAGGCCATGGAGTTTGCCGCCAACGCCAACGATGGTGGCACGGGAACCGATCAGAAGGAACCGGGAGGCAATCATCGTTCCTGGCATCCGGTCATCTGGCCCACCGGGCGCACGCTGACCATTCGGGGTGGGATGGCCAATCTCTGGGAGTCACCCTGGGGCGGGAGCAACTCCTTCATCGGCAATCTGACCATGTATTGCACCGATTGCCACGGCTCCGCCACCGGCACGGCCACGTCCACCCCGAACACGGGCAGTCCCTGGGGTCCCCACGGCTCGGTCAAGGATTTTATTCTCAAGGGGGATTGGAGCCTCTCCACAGGGTCTGGTCAGGAGACCACCGGTCTTTGTTTCAAATGCCACAAATATGGCAATTATGCGGTCAGAAACAGCACGCAAAGCGGTTTTTGTTGCGAAAAGGATACCAATCTGCATGGTTACCATGCCGACAAGATCGGCAAAATGCGGTGTTCCTGGTGTCATGTTGCCGTCCCGCATGGTTGGAAAAACAAGGCGTTTATTGTCAATCTGAACAAGGTTGGCCTGGAAGCGGGCAAGGCCAGCGATACCCAGGTGCGCAATGGTGGGACGGGAACCTACAGCGCAGCACCCTATTACATGAACGCGATCCTCAAGATCAAAACCTGGAAAGCCAGTGGCTCCTGGACGGCGGGCGATTGCGGGTCCAGTGGTGCGCCGGGTAATGGACAGACCGGTCGCAACTGGATGCGGGACGGCAGCGAAAATTGCGCCAGTCCACCTTGATGATTCATGGAGGGTTGCACATGTCATGAAGGTTGGGTGGCAGTGGCTGGGGTCCTTGCGTCTGACGGTTGGGGTCTTGCCGCTCCTGGTGGCCGGGGCGTGGTATGCCATGGCGACAGGTACCTCGCCCACCTGGGTGCTGGTGGGACCCTTCACCCTGTTTGCCATCAATCTGGGGGTGGCCTTGGCCATGACACCGGCCTTGCGGCAGCAGACCGCCCTGTTCGTTTTTCATCTTGCCCTGCTGGGCATGGTGGGGTTGCTTCTGGTCAGTCGGTTGACCTATTTGAAAGGGGTGGTGGAAATCACGACAGGATCCTTTTTTGAGGGTGCCCTGCTCCAGGAAGAACAAGGACCTTGGCATCCGGGAGCATTATCCGGGATCCGCTGGCGCAATATCGGGTTCGAGATTGACTATGCCCCAGGTTTGACCCGTGGCAAAACCCGCAATCAGGTCGAGTGGTGGGATGGCATGCAGTGGCAGCAACACACGATTGGTGATGATCAACCGCTCGTGGTATCGGGTTACCGTTTTTATACGACATCCAACAAAGGCTTTGCGCCGTTTTTTCTCTGGAAACCGGTAGAAAAGAGGGAAGCCAGCGCGGGTGGTGTGCATCTGCCGGGTTATCCCGCTGCCATGGTGCCAATCAGCACCTGGACCATTCCGGGCACTGCCATGACCGGAGAGATTGAATTGCGTCTGGATGAAAAGTTGGCCGATCTCGAACGAGCCTGG
This sequence comes from Magnetococcales bacterium, assembly GCA_015228935.1. NCBI lineage: Bacteria > Pseudomonadati > Pseudomonadota > Magnetococcia > Magnetococcales > Magnetococcales bacterium. The sequence continues at coordinate 37,572 of JADGCO010000018.1, forward strand.
CAATTGCGCCTGCCGGTTGCGCATCATCTCATCCTGGCCATGCCGAGTGGTACATACTCGTTGCGGCCCGGAGAGCATGTGGACCTGCCGGAGGGACGATTGCTTTATCAGGGCCTGCAATTCTGGATGGGATATCGGGTCCTGTATGATGAGACCCGACCCTGGTTGCTGGCGGCGGCGCTGTTGGCCAGCATCAGCCTGGCGCTGCATTTTTGGCAAAAATTCAGGGTACCCCAATAAAAACGAATGAAAAACTGGGATGGAGGTCCAGGAGGAAGGGCTGTGCCCTTCCTCCTGGCAGGGTTTGGGGCAGCGCCCCAATAAAATTTTTCATGTCAAATCCATTTTTGAAAAGGTTCTGAACCAGCATCAGCCTGGCGCTGCATTTTTGGTAAAAATTCAGGGTACCCCAATAAAAACGAATGAAAAACTGGGATGGAGGTCCAAGAGGAAGGGCTGTGCCCTTCCTCTTGGCGGGGTTTGGGGCAGCGCCCCAATAAAATCTTTCATATCAAATCCATTTTTTAAAAGGTTCTGAATGGTTACGTTTATTTTCAATATAGTACATATAGATTAAATACATGAGAATGAACTGGAATCGATAACGGCTGATCGTTCCATAATTATGAATAAATGCGCTATGAAACAATATTGAAATACCAAAGAAAATATTGATAAAATAAAAATGCATGTTGATAAGTTTTTTGTGATATATTTTAACAATTATTGAAAATATTAAAATGATTACTATAATATTTTCTATGGATTGCATGATTTGAAATAAATTCTGTGCCTGCCAGGGTAATGGAGCCATTAAAAAAAATGGTATATTGGCAACCATATTCAATAATATATTCATGTAAGTTAAGTCTATATTGTTTGATTGATTGTATGTTAATTGTTTTATTAAAATATTTATGCTATCAATGGTCAGCCAATCTGAATAATAGTAAACAAATGATGATGATATTAATAAAAGTATAATATCTATTTTGTTTATATATGCTCTATATATAATTTTATAAATTATTATGGATGTAAAATATATGATTAATATTTGAAATTTTATGTACGCCAAAGGAATAATAAATAATATAGATATAAATGGCTGTGATTTAATAAATAATCCCACACTGATCAACAGAAAAAACATGATCAATGTTTCTCGCAAGGCAACTGAATTATAAATAAATAGGCTGGGATATAAAAGAAAAAACCATTCAGCTTTTCCATTAAGGATATCCATTTTTTTTAATATTAAATAAATCACAGAATATATAAAAATGTTGATCATGCCAATCGAGTAGAATGAATGAATGTATGGAATGGGCATGAGACTGAATATGCGTCCGGGAACATACAATGTCGGATACCCATTCATTCCCTCCCAATATATAGGATAGTCCGGGTGAATTTTTAAATAATACAATAGTAATCTACGCGCATATTGAGCCTCCTCAAGATAATTGACTTGATCCGTCATATAATTAACTGGAAGAAGTATTCCATTTACAATATAAACACAGGTAAGATGAAGTGAAAATATGAAATATATCGGCCATTTTACATGGGTAAACTTTAATATGAGAAAAATATAGACTACAATAAAAATTAAATTAACTAAGTCAGGATGGATTGATATGGATGCAGAAAATAAATTTAAAACGGGCCAAGATGCGGACCACCAATCATCAGGAACTGCCTTTGCTGTAATACCATTTGTAAGCAACATGATTTGTTATTCTACTGTGACACTCTTGGCCAGGTTTCTGGGCTGGTCCACATCCGTGCCTTTGAGAACAGCAATATGGTAGGCCAATAATTGCAGAGGCATGACATAGAGCAGAGGGGCGATGAATTCATCATGCGTGTCGAGCATGATACTGAAATTGGCGACGGTCGGAGAGTGTTGACCGGAACCAAGGCTGGAAATCAGAACCACCCGTCCGCCCCGCGCCTTGACCTCCTCCAGATTGCTGACCACCTTGTCGAACAAGTGATCCCGGGGTGCCACCACCACGACCGGCAACTCTTCGTCAATCAAGGCGATGGGACCATGCTTCATTTCGCCGGCGGCATACCCTTCGGCGTGAATATAGGAAATTTCCTTGAGTTTCAAGGCACCCTCCAGGGCAATCGGAAAACAGGTGCCTCGGCCCAGAAAGAGAAACCCGGTGGCATGCATCAACTCTTTGGCAATTTCCAGGATGGCGTCGTCGTGCGTGAGAATCCGGTCCATATGCGAAGGGACACGTTGCAGTTGCGCCACAAGCTGCTGTTCCTGGGCCAGGGGAAGACGGCCCTTGGCCCGACCCAGGGCGATGGCCAGACAGGCCAATACGGCCAGTTGGGTGGTAAACGCCTTGGTGGAGGCGACACCAATTTCCGGTCCGGCACGGGTATAAAGTACGGCATCAGCCTCCCGGGCAATGGTGGATTCCGGGACGTTGACAATGGCCAGGACCGGTTGTCCAGCCGCTTTGACATGCCGCAGGCAGGCCAGGGTATCCGCCGTCTCCCCGCTTTGGGAAATAACGACGGTCATGCCCATTTCGGCCAATGGCGGCTGCCGATACCGAAATTCGGAAGCCACATCCACTCCCACCGGAATACCTGCCAATCCCTCGATCCAATATTTGGCCACCAGACCGGCATGATACGAGGTGCCACAAGCCACCACATTGACAAACCGCACCTTGGAAAAATCCGGATGGGCTGGAAAATCGATGATCCGTTGTTCAAGCGGATTGAGAAACTCTTTCAAGGTCTGGGCAATGGCGGTGGGTTGCTCGAAAATTTCCTTTTGCATGAAATGGCGATAGGGCCATTTTTCAGTGAGTTCGGCACTGACCTGGGAAAGTTTGATCGTCCGTTCGACCGGTTGACCCTCCGGGTCGATGATGCGCACGGCGTTGCGCTGTAATATGGCAATATCGTTGTCATTCAGATAGATCATGCGCCGGGTATAGGGGACAAGGGGCGTGGCATCGGAAGCGATGAAATTTTCCCCTTGACCCAAACCCAGAATCAGCGGACTGCTGCGCCGGGTGGCGATCAGCATGTCTGGATAGTCCTGAAAAAGAATCCCCAGGGCAAAGGCCCCGGTCAACCGCTTGATCACCGTACTCACGGCGGTAACGGGATCGGCTCCCTGATTCAGTTGGTGCTGAATGAGATGCGGCACGATCTCCGTATCGGTGTCGGAGAGCAGCGTCACACCCTGAGACTGCAACTCCTGCCGCAGTTCCAGATAATTTTCAATGATGCCATTGTGAACCACCACCACGCCGGCAGAACGGTGCGGATGGGCATTGCGTTCGGTGGGGGGACCGTGCGTGGCCCAGCGGGTATGACCAATGCCGATAAATCCGATCAGAGGGTGTTCGGCGAGCTGGTTGCCCAGGTTGGATAATTTTCCCGTGGCACGGCGGAGATGGATGGTTTCTTTATAGACGACCGCAACGCCGGCAGAATCATAGCCACGATACTCCAGGCGTTTAAGTCCTTCCATGAGCAGCGGCGTGACATTCCGTTCCCCGATGACACCAATGATGCCGCACATGGTTGACCTCTATTTTTGAGTTTTGCGGCGGGAGTGCCAGTCGGGGATGATTCGTTGTGGTGCGCGGGTAATGGCCAATGCGTTGGGTGGGACATCGCTGGTCAGCGTTGTCCCGGCACCGACCACGGCACCGGCACCAATGCGCACCGGGGCCACCAATTCGGTGTTGGAACCGATGAATACCCCATCATCGATGGTGGTTCCATGCTTGTGGACCCCGTCATAATTACAGGTGATGGTTCCGGCCCCAATGTTGACATTTTGGCCGATCTGGGCATCTCCGATGTAGGTCAGATGATTGACCTTGGAGCCCTGGCCGATGGTGGATTTTTTGATTTCGACAAAATTTCCCACCCGCGCCTTGGCTTTCAGGATGGCCGAGGGACGCAGGCGGGCGTAGGGACCGACCGTGTTGGGACCTTGCAACTCTGCCCCTTCCAGATGGCAAAAGGCAAGAATTTCACAACCATCTCCGATATGACTGGACGTAATCTGGCAATGCGGTCCAATCCGGCATCCCTGACCAATGGTCACCCCTGGTCCAAGGATCACCCCTGGCAGGATGGTGGTGTCGGCCCCGATGGTGACATCGGCTGCCAGCCAGCAGGATCCTGGATCCATGAAGGTAACCCCGGCATCCATCCAGCGACCGATCAACCGGTCCCGGAAAGCAGCTTCCATGGTTGCCAGTTGCCGACGGCTGTTGATGCCGGCCAGGGAGATGCTGTCATGGTGATGGAACACGCCGACTGGTTTGCCACCCAGCGTCGCATCCTGCACGGCCATGGCAATGATATCGGTCAGATAATACTCTCCCTGGGCATTCTGGGGGGTGATTTGCCGCAGCCAGTTTTCCAGGCGATCCATGGAGAGACAGTAGGTTCCGGTATTGATTTCCGTAATGGCACGGGTCTGGGGATCGGCATCTTTTTCTTCCACCACGCGCAGCAACTGGCAATCGGCCCCTCGCACAATCCGTCCGTAGCCATCCGGCGGTACCTGGGTGGTGGTCACAAGGGTCAAGGCACGTTGGTGACGACGGTGATCTTCCAGGAGTGCGGTCAGGGTGGAGGCTGCCAGCAGTGGGGTATCGCCACTCAAAATCAGGAGATCGCGTTGCGCCGAGTTGGTCAGGGCAGGCAGGGCAGGCAGCGCTGTCAAAACGGCGTGCCCAGTGCCCAATTGTTGTTCCTGATCCACCCAGACGATATCCGGGGCGGAGAGCAGGGATTTGACCTGCCCGGCACCATGTCCAACCACAACCGCTATGCGCGAAGGCCGCAGGGCACGTGCTGCACCCAGAACATGGGCCAGAAGGGGACGAAACGCCAGATGATGCAAGACTTTGGGAACCGATGAGTGCATCCGGGTGCCGCGCCCGGCTGCCAGTATCAACACAGCGCAATCATGCATGAGCGTGACCCCGAAAAAAAACGTATGAAAGACTGGGATGGGGGTCCAGGGGGAAGGGCTGCGCCCTTCCCCCTGGCGGGGTTCGGGGCAGCGCCCCGACAAATACCTATCTCAACCGATTAATGTCAAAGCAGCGCCCCAACAAGCGCCCGTTTCAACCGGTCAACGCTTGACAGGGCCGGTCAGGGCGAGGCAAGCCTCGGCAAATGCAAGGCGATCCTGACATGCCGCAAGGTTCGGATCTTCAGGGGAGAGTCCGTGCAGGGCTTCTTTGGCCTGATTGTATTCGTGGCTGGCGGCATTGGCATTCACGTCATTTTCGGAGATGGCCCGATCCACCAGGACGGTGACCTGATTGCGATAGACCTGGGCAAACCCTTTGGAGATGGCGTAACGTTCGCCTTTATCGACATCACCGATGATCAAATGTCCGGCTTTCACACCCGAGAGGAAAGAGGTGTGTCCCGGCAGGACACCAAACAACCCTTCCTGGCCAGGGATGGTGACCATTCTGGCTTCGGTGGTGAGGAGGAGCTTTTCCGGTGTGACCACTTCCAGTTGCAAGTTCTCCATGGTCTTCCTTCGCGCACGCTTGGTTACTGGGCCAGACGCCGGGCCTTTTCCTTGACCTCATCCATGGTACCGACCATGTAGAAGGCGGCCTCGGGCAGGTCATCATGCTTGCCTTCCACGACATCCTTGAAGCCCTGGATGGTTTCTTTCAGGGGGACGAGGACCCCTTTCTGGCCGGTGAAGGCTTCGGCGACATGGAAGGGTTGCGAGAGGAAGCGCTGAATTTTACGGGCACGGCTCACGACCAGCTTGTCGTCTTCCGAGAGTTCATCCATGCCCAGGATGGCGATGATGTCTTGGAGGGATTTATAGGTTTGCAGGGTTCTCTGCACTTCGCGGGCCACCCGATAATGTTCCTCGCCCACCACGCGGGGGTCCAGGATGCGGGAGGTGGAGTCCAGGGGGTCCACGGCGGGGTAGATACCGATTTCCGCGATCTGTCTGGAGAGTACGGTGGTGGCATCCAGGTGGGAGAAGGCGGTGGCCGGGGCCGGGTCGGTCAGGTCGTCGGCGGGGACGTAAATGGCCTGCACCGAGGTGATGGAGCCATTTTTGGTTGTCGTGATGCGTTCCTGGAGGGCACCCATGTCCGTGGAGAGGGTGGGCTGGTAGCCCACAGCGGAGGGGATGCGACCCAGCAGGGCCGACACTTCGGAGCCGGCCTGGGTAAAGCGGAATATGTTGTCGATGAAGAGCAGCACGTCCTGGCCGGCCACATCCCGGAAATATTCGGCGACGGTCAGGCCGGTCAGGCCGACGCGGGCGCGGGCACCTGGGGGTTCATTCATCTGACCGTAGATCAGGGCGGCCTTGGAATTTTTCCAGTTGCCCGGGTCGATGACCTTGGACTCGATCATTTCGTGGTAGAGGTCGTTGCCTTCGCGGGTGCGTTCGCCGACGCCGGCGAAGACCGAGAAGCCGCCATGTCCCTGGGCCACGTTGTTGATGAGTTCCATGATGAGGACGGTCTTGCCGACTCCGGCTCCACCGAAGAGGCCGATCTTGCCGCCTTTGGAGTAGGGGGCGAGGAGGTCGATGACCTTGATGCCGGTTTCGAGAATTTCGGCTTCGGTGGATTGATCCACGAAGGCCGGGGCGGGGCGATGGATGGGGAAGTAATCCGTGGTGTCCACCGGGCCGAGGCCATCCTGGGGGTCGCCGACGACGTTGAGGATGCGGCCCAGGGTGGGATTGCCCACCGGGATGCGGATCGGGGCACCGGTATCGATGGCCTCCTGACCGCGGACCAGACCATCCGAACTGTGCATGGCAATGGTGCGCACAGTTCCCTCGCCGAGGTGCTGAGCCACTTCCAGAACGACCCGGTCACCATTGGGACGCTTCAGGTGGAGGGCATTGAGAATGGCGGGCAGCTCCCCATCGAACCGAACGTCGACCACAGGGCCGACCACTGAAATCACCCGTCCTACCTTTTCGCTCATCACGCAGACTCCGTTGATAGCATTCTGTCGTTCTGCTGTGCCCGGTCAGGGCACGGATCCCGGGGGGTCACTCTTTCAAATCAGCCTTTCAAGCTTTCGGCACCGCCGATGATTTCCATCAACTCGGTGGTGATGGCGGCCTGGCGGGTACGATTGTATTTGATGGTCAGTTTGCGAATCATGTCATCGGCATTGCGCACGGCGTTATCCATCGCGGTCATGCGCGAGCCTTGCTCCGAGGCATCGGATTCAACCAGGGCCTGGAATATTTGTACAGCAATGTTACGCGGCAGGAGAACGTTCAGGAGTTCCTCTTCGGAAGGTTCGTAGAGAAAACTGCCTTGTTCTTGTTGTTCCTTTTTGGCTGCTGCTTTGGGTGCTGTTGTTGCGGCGGGCTGCGGAACCGGAATGATCTGCCGCCAGGTCAGTTCTTGCGACATGGCGGATTTGAAGGTGTTGAACACCGTGTAGCACACATCGAACTCTCTGTTTTCAAAAGCCTTAAGCAGATCACCGGCCACCTCTTGCTCGGCAACCTGGAAACTGATGCGGCGACTCAATCCGGAGTGAACCTTGCGTATGTTGGATCCAAACTGGCGTTTCAGGACATCATGGCCCTTGCGTCCGACACAGGAGAGGGAGACCTGAAACCCTTCCTGTTGCAACTTGATGATACGGCTGCGCACGGCCCGGATGATGGTGCTGTTGAAACTGCCGCACAGACCCCGATCCGAGGTAAACACCACCAGTTCCACCTTGCGTCCGTCAGGACCGCGTCCGGCCAGGAGCGGGGGGGCACCATCCTGATTTCCCACGGCGGCGGCAAGGGAGTGCAGGATATGTTGCATGCGCTCGCTGTAAGGTCTGGTGGCCATGGTACGTTCCTGGGAACGACGCAACTTGGCAGCCGACACCATTTTCATGGCTTTGGTGATCTGCTTGGTGCTTTTGACAGATCGGATGCGATTGCGAAGGATCTTCAGGTTGGCCATGATCCGTATTTCCCGTTATGAGGTATGCATGAGATTCTGCACCACTTCCAGTTCCTCGATGGTGGGAGGGACATCGGCGGCATCATGGTCGTTGAATCTGGCAATGAAGGTCGTCAAGGCACTCATCAGATCCTGTTCGGTTTTTTCCGAAATCTTTTCTTCCTTGCGGATGGTTTCCAGGAGTTCTTTCTGACTGGTGCGGAAGTGATCCAGGATGCCCCGTTCCACATCGGTCACTTTGCGGACCACGACATCATCCAACAGGCCCCGGGTTCCGGCGAACAGGACGACGGCCTGTTCTTCCATGGAGAGGGGCTGATATTGGGGTTGTTTAAGAAGTTCCATGAGGCGCTCGCCCCGGTGGATCAGCTTCCGGGTGGAGGCATCCAGGTCGGATCCGAACTGGGCGAAGGCGGCCATTTCGCGGAACTGGGCCAAGTCGAGGCGGAGGGATCCGGCCACCTGTTTGGTTGCTTTCACCTGGGCCGAACCGCCCACCCGGGAGACCGACAGACCCACGGAGATGGCGGGGCGCATGCCCGAGTAGAACAGATCGGCTTCCAGAAAGATCTGACCATCGGTGATGGAAATCACGTTGGTCGGAATGTAGGCTGACACGTCACCGCCCTGAGTTTCGATGACCGGCAACGCGGTCAGCGAGCCGCCGCCGTTGGCATCGTTGAGCTTGGCGGCCCGTTCCAGCAGGCGGGAGTGGAGATAGAAAACGTCACCGGGATAGGCTTCGCGACCGGGGGGACGCCGCAGGATCAACGACATTTGCCGGTAGGCCACAGCCTGTTTGGACAGGTCATCGTAGACGATCAGGGCATGCATGCCATTGTCGCGGAAATACTCGCCCATGGCGCATCCGCCGTAGGGGGCCAGAAACTGCATGGGGGCCGGATCCGAGGCGGTGGCGGCGACGACGGTGGTGTATTCCATGGCCCCGTAGGTCTCCAGGGTTTTGACGACCTGGGCCACGGTGGAGCGTTTCTGGCCGATGGCCACGTAGACGCAGTAGACCGGTTTGGCGGTCTGGTGGGTCCGTTTCTGGTTGATGATCGTATCGACGGCCACGGCGGTTTTGCCGGTTTGCCGGTCGCCGATGATCAATTCGCGCTGGCCGCGCCCGATGGGCACCAGGGCATCCAGGGCCTTGAGGCCGGTATAGAGGGGTTCATGCACCGATTTGCGGGGCAGAATGCCGGGGGCGACGGTTTCCACCAGGCGGCGTTCCGTGGTTTCAATAGGTCCCTTGCCGTCAATGGGGGTACCCAGGGCATCCACGACCCGACCCAGGAGGGCTTTGCCGACCGGCACGTCCACGATGCGTTGGGTCCGTTTGACCACGGTTCCTTCGTGGATGTGGGTATCGTCCCCGAAGATCACCACGCCGACGTTGTCTTCTTCGAGGTTGAGGGCCATGCCCTGTGTGCCATCCTCGAAGGCGACCAGCTCGCCGGCCATGACCTTGTCCAGGCCGTAGACGCGGGCGATACCGTCTCCGACCGCGAGCACCTGCCCGACTTCGGATACTTCGGCCTCCTGGCCGAATTCGGCGATTTGTTTTTTAAGGATACTGCTGATTTCGGCGACGCTGATTTGCATCACTTACCCCGTCATGTGAGCTTTGAGACGATGCAACCGGCTGCGGATGGAGTAATCCCACATCACGCTACCAATCCTGACCACCAGACCACCGAGAAGTTCGGGTTTTTCCTCCACCTCGACCGAGGCTTCGCTGCCCGTGACTTCGGACATGACCGTTTCCAGGCGTTTAATATGGGCCTTGGTGAGGGGCATGGGGGTCTGGACATTGACAATGATGCGGCCACTGCGCCTTTCCACATCATGATGATAGGCGGCAGCAATCTCCTCAAAATAACTCATGCGCCGCTTTTTCACCAGCAATCCCAAAAAATTTCCGGTCAATGGCGAGGGTACTGCCTGTTGCAGATAGGAATTGATCACATCCTGTTGATTTTTCAAGGCCGCAGTCGGGCTGGTCAGCAGCGCGGCCAGTCCGGGGGTGGTTTTATACACCTCCAGAAAGTTTGCCAGATCGCTGCCGACGGTATCCAGCATATTCTGTTCCGAGGCCAGATCGGCCAGGGCCGCCGCATAGCGCCGCGCCAACATGTTTACCCGCACATTTCGCTCCTATTAAGGTCTACACCCCGTGCCTGCGGGGGAACCGAAGCCAAGTCGGCCAGGCCCGCTGCATGGCGAGGCCTATCCCCACGCTAGGTGAGGAAACTCCACTCTGGATCAACCGTGACACATCACTACCACACTCAAGCAACTGGGTGCAACGCCCCCTCGTTTTCCCATGAAAAAAAAATTCTCCCTGCGTACCGTTACTGAACAGCAGGAAAATATTGCCAGGGCTTCCACTCTGGATCCAGGCTCACGCTGCCTGGATTTCCGAAAAGCATGTTTATTGACAAACAGATCGCCGATAAAGGTGCTTGCGCGTTTTGTTGCCTTGATCCAAAATCAAAGCCAAGCCATTTCGGTAGGGGTGGAAATTTTTGCAGGACGAATTCCCCGGGTGTCCGGTTGGGCACATCCTGGAAAAAATTCGCATATAAGCGTTGTTTTTGAACAGCATCCGAGGAAAACGGCCATGCGACGTCTGGGATTTGGAATTTTTGTGGTGCTGCCCATTCTGGAGATTCTGTTCATGGCCCGGGTGGGACACCAGATTGGCATTGTCAGTGTCTTGTCGCTGTTTTTGCTTTCGGGAGTCTGGGGTGTTTTTTTGATCCGGCGGGCCGGCCTGCGCACCCTGCGTGCCTGGCAGGAGAGCCTGGAACGCCATGAACCCCCCGGTAACGCCCTGTTGGATGGGTTGATCTATCTCCTGGCGGGTGTTCTCCTGGTGGTTCCGGGATTTATAACCGATTTTCTGGCCCTGCTGCTGCTCTTTCCGCCGACCCGCTTTTTCCTGAAGCAATGGTTGCTCTGGTACGTTGGCATCCGGGTCGATAGAAGCCGGAAGGCAGCACACCATCCCGGTGGACCGGCGGCTGGTTTCGGCCACCAGCAAACCATCGATGGCGAGTTTCGCCGCGAAGATCCCTGAAGGCCTTGATCATCGTTTATTCGGTAACGGGGTCCAGGGGGCTGGCTCCCTGGCAGGTCCAGGACGGAGTCCTGGCGGGGTATGGGGCGGAGCCCCATGCTGTTTTTTCGCCCCCCTTTTCCCAGAATTTTTTTGCGCTGTTTGCAAAAAAAATTCCAGGGGGCGGGCCATGGTCCGACTCTTGGCGCGTTGTTCAGCGCCAAGAGTCGGACGTATTGCAGGTTTTTCAAAAAAAAGCACTCATCGTGGTCGAATGGATGATCATGGCTTCCCTGGACAAGAATCAACGTCCTGTTTTTCTCCGCCGCCGCGTCTCCATTGTGCATCCATGGAAAGGAAAGACTTTCCAGGACTGCTGTGCATCATGGAAAGGAAAAACTTTCCAGGACCGCCTCCACCTGGGTATGGGGAACAGCCCCTGGACGCAACAGGGTGATGCCTCTTTCATCCACCCGGACCACGGTCGAAGGCAGGCTGGTCGGCGCACAACGACCCGGTACCACCGCCGCCACCCCCCGGGGCCACATGTGTTGCACGGTCGCCGCATCCCGGGCCGGTTCCCCGCCACTCGGATTGGCACTCGTCGAAACCAACGGTCGCCCCCAGGCCCGCAACAACGCCGCCACCCGGGGAGCCGAGGAAAGCCGGACCGCCAAGTGATCGCCCCCGCCAGTCAACAATGGAGAGAGACCCGGCAACGCCGGCAATACAAGCGTCAAGGGACCCGGCCAGAATCGATCCATGACTTCCTGCGCCAGGCGCGATGGCGGTAAAATCAGGTCAGCCAGTTGCCTCCTGCTGCCCACCAGGATGATCACGCCCTTGCTCGCCTCCCGTCCCTTCAAGGCAAGCAATCCCGCCAGGGCACCATCATGAAATGGATCCACCCCCAACCCGAATACCGTCTCGGTCGGATAGGCAATGATCTCCCCCCGGTGCAGGGCAGAGACGGCTTTGGCGATGGGGTGGCGGGACATCGATTTCACATGGAACCCTGGCAAAATATGTCTTATCGTGAAGCAAGGAGTCAGGGTTTTCAGTCAGAATCGGGGAAAGAAATGACAATAGCAACCATGACCGTCAATGGGCAAGTCACTATTCCGAAAAAAATCAGGGATTTGTTGCACCTTTGTCCCGGTGACCGGGTGGATATTGTTGTGCAGGAGGACAATAAAATCCTCATTCGACCCGTGAAAGTGGAACTGGATGACCTGTACGGTATCCTGCATCGGCCCGAACAGCCTGTGGTCACTCTGGAGGAGATGGATGCGGCCATTGTCCGGAGGGCTTGCGCTACCATGGATAATCTCACTTGATTGGTTTGGATACCAACGTTCTGGTGCGTTTTCTGCTTCGCGACGATCCTGTACAAAGCCAAAAGGTACGTGACTTTATGAATTCGCATTGCACCGAGGCGTCGCCCTGCCTGATTTCCAGTATTGTACTGTGCGAGCTGGCCTGGGTACTGGAGTCCTGTTTTTCTTATTCAAAACATGAAATTCATGAGGTTTTGGCAAGAGTTCTCCAAACATCCCGGCTGCGGGTCGAAAATGTCAATGCCGCGCAAGCTGCCCTGCGCGATTGCCATAAAACAGGAGCGGATTTTTCTGACAGCTTGATTGGCCGACTCAACCGACTGTCCGAGTGTGACTATACGGCTACCTTTGATAAACGTGCGGGGCGTTTACCAATGTTCCGAATATTATAGCCATGCAAAGTGACCCCGCAAATCCTGATCCTGTTCTTGAAAGCATGTAGTGAGCTTGGCTGATCCAGACCCGGACCCTGCCCACCTGCCTTCCCTTGCCTTGCCCCCCGAAAAAATTCATGATGCACCCCGGGGGATTGGGATGGTTCGTGAGTGCATGATCTGTCGGGAAACAGGATGAGACGGCATGGCGGAAATCAATCGAAAAGAAGAAACGCTCCTGGGCATTGCTCGTATCGATGAAGATCACGGCAAGCTGGTCGATCTTCTGGGGCGGTTGCTGGCGATTGGCAGCCATCAGGAAGGGCTGAATGAAATCAATGGCATTCTGGGTGAGTTGGACCAGTTGACCCACGCGCATTTCGCCCGGGAGGAACGCATGTTGCGGGAGCATCGGTATCCGGGCTTGGTGCTGCATGTGGATGCGCATCGCGAAATCAAGAATCGCCTGGATGAAATCAAATACTCCCTGCTGCAAAAAGGCCCCAGCCATCTCCTGAACGCCCGCCTGGAGGAATTTTTGGAATATTGGCTGCTGCGGCATGTCCGGGAGATGGATCAGGCGTATGCCGATTATTTTTCGGCACAGGGCATTCGCCCCGATCCCGAATGAACGCTTCGGGTTGGTTTGCCTCAACTGTCCGCGTCATGCCCAATGAGTGGGGTCGAAATATCTTGAGGTGATGCGTGCGCCTGTCTGACGTGGATATCCTGGAAAAACTGAAAAACGGTCAGATCGTCATCGATCCTCCGCCTGCCGACGAGTGTATCGGGTCATTTTCCATTGATGTGCGCCTGGGCAACCGTTTCCAGATTTTCCAGCCGCCGCAGATTCCCTACCTGGATCTGGCCGATCCGGACAGCCCCTATGCCGTCAAGGCGGAGACCATGCAGGAGGTGGTCATTGAGCCGGGGAAAAAATTTTTTTTGCACCCGGGCGAGTTTGCCCTGGGCATGACCGTGGAACGGGTCCGTCTGGCCCATGACATTGTCGGTTGGCTGGATGGCCGCAGCAGTCTGGCCCGGGTGGGACTCATGGTTCACATCACGGCCCATGCCATCGATCCGGGCTGGGATGGGCATGTGACCTTCGAATTTTTCAATGCCGGTCGCCTTCCATTGGCCTTGAAACCCGGCATTCGCATCGGGGCAATCTCTTTTGAAGCCCTGCAATCTCCCACCAGCCGCCCCTATGGTCGCAAACGCGGGGCAAAATACCAGGGCCAGCAAGGGCCACTCCCCAGCCGGATTGCTGCGGATGATTGTTCCTGATTTTTTTTTTGGGAACTCTCCGCGCCATTCCCTGACAAAGAGATCATGCACAAGAAATTTTTTGTGGTGTGCGTATGGGCTTATGTCGGGACGGGCATTCCGGTCCGGGTTGTCAGGGTCGAAAGCAGCGCGGGGGAGATCACAGGATGTATATTGTCATCATGTCAGCCGAGTGTACGCCTGTCGCCAAGGTTGGGGGATTGGCGGATATGGTGTTTGGTCTGAGCCGGGAGCTGGGCCAGAGGGGCCATGTCGTCGAACTCATGTTGCCCCGTTACGATTGCATGCGCCACGATCAGGTCTGGGGCATGCAGGTGGCCCGGGAAGATTTATGGGTTCCCTGGTGGGATGGTGCCATTCGCTGTACCGTCTGGTTTGGACTGGTCCATGGCATCCGCTGCTATTTTCTCGAATCCCACTCCCAGGACAATTTTTTCAATCGGGGAACCTGCTACGGATTCAATGATGAAACGATGCGTTTTGCCTTTTTCAGCAAGGCGGCGCTGGAGTTTTTGTTGGTGGCCGACAAGCGTCCGGATGTGATCCATACCCACGACTGGCAGACAGCCTTGACCGGCACCCTGTTGTACGAAATTTATCAACAACAGGGGATGGAACATTGCCGGGTGTGCCACACCATCCACAATTTTCGCCACCAGGGTGTTGCCGGTACCGACATTCTCAAGGCCACCGGTCTCAACCGGCCCAAATATTTTTTGGATCCGGACCGTTTGCAGGATGATACGAATCCCATGGCCATCAATTTTACCAAGGGTGGTGTGGTGTACGGGAATTTTGTCACCACGGTTTCCCGACGGCATGCCTGGGAAGCGCGGTTCAGTGACCAGGGTTTTGGCATGGGGCATGCGCTGCACATCCATCAAAACAAATTTGGTGGCATCCTCAACGGGCTGGATTACGACATGTGGAATCCGCAGACCGATCCCTTGATTCCCCACCACTATGATACGGATGATCTGGCCGGCAAGAGTCAGAACAAGGGTGCCCTGCGGCAACGTCTGTCGCTGGCGGTGAACGACAAACCGATTGTTGCCTACGTTGGACGTCTGGACACCCAGAAGGGGATCCCGTTGATTCGGCATGCCTTGTTTACGGCCATCTGGAACAATGCACAGTTTGTGTTGCTGGGAGCCAGTCCGGAAAATGGCATCAACGACCACTTTTTGCACCTGAAAGAGTATCTCAAGGACAATTCTGATTGCCACATCAAGATTGGTTATAATGAGGAACTGGCCCATTTGATTTATGCGGGTGCCGACATGTGTGTTGTTCCCAGCCTTTATGAGCCGTGCGGTCTTTCGCAAATGATTGCGCTCCGCTATGGTACCATACCGGTGGTGCGGGCCGTGGGTGGATTGGCCGATACCATTTTTGACTGGGACTATGCCACCCTGCCCCGCGAGCAACGCAATGGTTTTGTTTTTGAACACCCTGACAATCCGGGTATTGAATCGGCCTTGCTGCGTGCCCTGGGGCTTTACAAGGAACGGCGTGATTTGTGGCGGCAATTGCTGACGACCGGCATGAAGAACGATTTTTCCTGGCGCAACTCGGCGGGAGATTATCTGAACATTTACGAATTCATCCGGCACAAATAAATGGCGTCCACTTTGAGATGTGTATTTTTCAAACAGCGATGATCGTCTTTTCGGCCATCGGCAGGGGCTTGCCAATAACGGGGTCCAGGGGCGCTGGCTCCCTGGCAGGTCCAGGACAGAGTCCTGGCGGGGTTTGGGGCGGAGCCC
>JADGCO010000019.1 GCA_015228935.1 Magnetococcales bacterium
GGGTTTGGGGCTTAAGCCCCAATAAAATCTTTCTTTCCAATTTTTTTTATCCGAGGGTCAAAGGACAGCCTCTCAAGATGGTCCAAGGCACAGCAAATCGTCGTAACCCAGGCATCCCCCCTGCCCGGTTGATCACCAGAAACCGGAAATCACTATCGCCAATGAACAATGGTCCATCCTTGTGCCAGGGCCATTTTCTGCAAGGCAGGAGTAGGGTCCACGGCAACCGGATCCTTGGCCGCCATCAGAATACTCAGGTCCGCCTGATGGTCGGAGTACACGGCAGCCTGACAGGTGGCCAGTTGTTTGCCGAGATGGTGTTCCAGGGCCACGAGCTTGTCGGGACCGTAACAATTGGGCGACGTCAACATACCCGTGAATATTTCCGGGGAATTCCAATCGGTGCGGGTGCAGACCACCTCCTGGATGCCCAGTTGTTCCGCCAGGGGGATGACGTACAGATCCAGGCTTGCCGTGGCCAGAATGAGGCGATGCGCGGCGTTGCGATGCTGGGTCAGTTTTGCAACAGCCCCCGGCTTGAGCCAGACACGGATCAACTCCGCCACCGTGGCATCGATCCGGCGTTGCAACGTTGCACGGGGCAGATGACCGGCTACATGCCGGAAAAACTGCCCCTTCAACCAGGAGTTGCTGCGCCACCCGGCCTTGTACATAAGCGTTGCCCAGAGCAACCAGGGCACCCGCCCCCAGCGACCCGGTCGCCGCAGCAAGACATGGCGTAAAAATATGCGGAAGGTGTCACAAGACGTGATGGTCTTGTCGAGATCGAAAACCGCCAGGTGGTCCTGTTGATTCTCAAGCATGGGTCGGAGGCGTCCTCATGCACCTTTGGCAGATGTTTCCCACAGACGGGTGCTTTCCCGAAAATATCCCCAAAAAATGGCCAGGATGGCAACAAACATGACATATTCGGGAATTTTGAGCCGGTCCCCAAGGATGCCGAGCAGGCCAAAAACCAGGGACAATCCTGCCAGAAACAGCACGGTCCGGTTGACAGACCAGCCCAGATGCAGGAGCAGATGGTGAAAATGTTTGCGGTCGGGGGCGAAGGGATGACGTTTTTGGAGGATGCGACGCAGCATGACGCTGAACATGTCGATGAGGGGGACGGCGATCAACCAGACAGCGGTCACCGGGCGCAGACTGGGATGCGTTCCCTGGGTCAGGTAGACCATGAACCAGGCCAGGGCGAACCCCAGGAAGGTGCTGCCGGCATTGCCCATGAACAGGGTGGCCGGTTGACCGCGCCAGCGCACATTGAAGGCGAGGAATGGCAGCAGGACGGAGATGAAGGCCATGGCCAGCAAGGTTGCCTCCTGATTGCCACTCAAGCCGGCAAGAGAGGCGATCAAGACAAAGGAGACCAGGCTCAGCATGCCGCCCAGGCCATCCAGACCATCGGCCATGTTCACGGCATTGATCACGCCCACCATGCAGATCACCGTAAACAAAACCGACCACCCCCCCAGATAGATGACACCAAAAGCGAGCAGATTGCCCAGATAATTGATGTCCAGGCCACCCCACCAGGCCATGATCATGGCCACCGTGATATGCACGCCAAAGCGGAGCGCAACGCTCAAATCCAGGTAGTCGTCCACGACGCCCACCAGGACCAGAATGGCAATCGCCACAAACAGGTGGCGCATTTCCGGAAGGTTCAAATTGAGGAAAAAGACTGCGGTCAACAGACCCAGAAACATGCCGGCCCCCCCGATCAGGGGCTTGTTGCCGACGTGAATCTTGCGGGCATCGGGATGATCGACGAGACCGATCCGATGCGCCAGAGGCCGCCCCGCCCACAAGGCTGCATACGTGACCGTCATGCCCAGCAATAAACTGGTCAGGGAATCCGAACCCGTCAACCGCACCCAATCCATGATCCACCGTAAGTTTATATTTTTGGTTCGGATTATGCCAAACCAAGCGATCCTTCCCTTGCTATCATAACCTGTTGCCTGAATGAAGCCAACCGATTTACCCCGTTTCGCTTTCCATTTTCCTTGTCAAGCAATCGGGTTGGTATAAACTTGCGACGGTAGATGGATGCGTGATTGACATTTCGCAACTCTTTGGCCGAATTTTTTCAGGATTGCTCCAACATGGCTGATCGTGACTCCAGCAAACCGGGTTCCTCGAATACCGGATCCGGCCCTGCTCCCAGGGATGCGGCTGCCAAAACCGGGTCCAGCCCTGGCCCCAGGGATGCGGCTGCCAAAACCGGATCCGGCCCCGGCCCCAGAAATGCGGCTGCCGATAAGGGTGGAACAGCCAGCTCCCGTCGCCAGTGGGAAAGATCGGTCTTTACGATCAAGGCGACGCTGACCCTGAATAACCGGGAATTTCCTCCCCTGACTGGTGTCACCGAAGATGTCAGTCTCAATGGCGTCAAATTTCTTCCGGCCCGTGCCATTCCCCCCATTCCCATTGGTCTGGAGGGGTCCCTGGTCGTGGCCCTGGGAGACGGTCCCATGACCTTCCCCTGTCGGACAGTCCGGATTACCAATACCCATATTTTTCTCACCCTCCTGGGCAAGGAGGCCATCTTCGGTCAGGCCATCACGGTCGAAGCGTTCCGCAGCATCAAAAGACCTGGTTCCGACCATAAATAAATAGATCCAGCCCTGGCGTCCACAACACCTATGGCACACTTGCAGTTGTTCGCGATGTATGCACTCCTGGGAGCCGCATCCGGGGTATTGGCCGGTCTGCTGGGGGTGGGAGGCGGGATCATTCTGGTTCCGGTCCTGGTAATCTCTCTGGAATCCCAGGGAGTTGTGCCGGCCATTTCCATGCATGTGGCCCTGGGAACTTCCCTGGCCATCATCGTGCTGACAGCCATGGCCTCCATACGTGCCCATCATCGCCGGGGTGCCGTGGAGTGGTCCATCGTCTGGCGCATCACCCCGGGTATTCTCGTCGGCACCTTTCTGGGGTCCGGGGTGGCCGATCACCTCTCGGGCCCCACCCTGAAAAAATTATTCGGCCTGTTTGCCCTTGGCCTGGCCTTCTATCTGGCTTTTGGTCGCCCCCCCAAAGCCAGTCGGACCCTGCCCAAAGTCACCGGCATGGCCCTGGTGGGCGGCATCATCGGCTGCATTTCGGCCTTGATGGGCATCGGCGGTGGCAGCCTGTCAGTGCCCTTCATGGTCTGGTGCAATGTCACCATGCGCCAGGCCGTGGCCACCTCGGCAGCCATCGGCTGGCCCATCGCCATGGCCGGAACCCTGGGGTACATCCTGACCGGATGGGGTGAGGTCCATCTTCCCCCCCTGAGTCTGGGATATGTGCATTTTCCGGCAGTCCTGGGCGTGGCCATCGCCAGCGTCTTCTGCGCCCCCCTGGGTGCCCGCTGGGCACACACCATCCAGCCCCTCCTGCTGCGCCGCCTCTTCGCCACCCTGCTCCTGGTTTTGGGCGGGCGCATGCTGCTGGCTTGAATTAATTTTATTGAGGACCCGTGCCAAAACGTACCCGTTTCAGATGTTGAATAGTGCCACGCTGCCGAATGGGAACTGAAGAGCAGCTTATTTCGGAAGATCAATTGTCGGATTTCTGCTGAACCAGTACACGATTGCCCTGATGTTTTTTTGATAGACCTGTCTTGCAAAAGTGAATATCTTGGAACATCTCTCCGACTCCCCGCTTTGAAGAGTTGGTGAAAAGTAAGATCGAAAGTGGTTTTTACAATTCCGCCAGCGAGGTGATGCAGGATGCATTGCTGATTTTGGAAAAACGCGACCAATCGCGCAAATTGAAGCTTGAGAAGTTAAGGTTCGAGATTCAAAAAGGAATAGATAGCGGGGAAGCGACCCCCCTGGACGTGGAAAAAATCAAGAAACTGGGTCGGGAACGGCTTGTTTCCTGAAGCTACTGATTCGCTTCGTTTTTCCTTATATTGCCAATCTTCCGGTAACTGCTGTCCTGACTGAAAAATGGAAAGCAGATTGCGACCAGCAGCATGATCAGATTGTTGATGACAAAGCCGCTGATCATGTGGCGTTGTTGCAGGGGTGGCCAACCCATTTTGGGAGTTTCCCGGCGTTTTTGTTTCATGATGAAGGAGGTGACCAGAAACGCGACAAAGAGAAACCCCATGCCCAGGACGGCAATCTCCCGGCGGGCACCATCCCCCATGAACAGGGAGAGGGTACTCAGCAACCAGTAGGGAATGATCCACGGGCAAACGAGCAGTTGCAATACCTTGGTGCCATAGATCACCTTCCACAAGGGCGGAAAACGCTGAAACCGATAGGAAAAACGCAACAATTCGACCAGGAAGGCATTCCCCTTGCGAAATTTATGAAAAATGTAGTCGCGGATGGTCCGTGGCGCACGGGTTTCCCAACCACCGAATGAGGCCAGAAATTCCACCCGGACTCCCTGACTGTGGGCCGAGAAAGCCAGGTGAATGTCATCCGCCACGCAATCGTCCGGAAAGAGACCCAAAACACTCTTGCGAAACAGGTAGCAGGGAGCCACAACAATGGATGCGGAAAAAACCTGACTTTCCAAAACCCGCAAAATATTCTGGTCATGCCAGAATTCCGTTTCCAGGGCAATGGCATCCCGTGGAAACATATTGGCTCCGATCACCCCGACTTCCGGATCCGCCAGCAGGTTTTCGACCAGGTTGCGCACGGTTTCCGGATGGAGGATGGCATCGACATCGGTAAACAACAGCAGGGCCTCATCCGGACATCCCGCCATGAAATGATTCAATTGATTGATTTTTCCCTTGCGGGGTGCCCGGACCAGAAACCACCCCTGCCGCTGGACCAGGGCTTTTTGCAGGAGTTCCAGTGTGCCGTCACTGGAACCGCCATCCACAAAGGTGATGGTCAGTCGCTCTGCCGGATAAGCAATTTTTTCCAGATTGTCTATTTTTGCCTGGATGAGATCGCACTCATTGTAGCAGGGGACACAGATGCGGATGAGGGGCAGATCGGCTGCGGCTGTTTTTCTTGAGGATGAATTTTTCTCCAAAGTGAACATGGCCAGCAGAAACAACAGAATGATATAACCGCAGTAGGACCAGAAGAGGATGAGAACAATGAAAAAATAGCTGGAAATGATGATGAACATGGCCGTCAGCGCACCGTCCAGGATTTCCAGAATACGGCGGGCAATGCCGTCAGATATATTCTGGCTTTTTTGAAGCCCAATTCGTAAGGATGGCGCAACACTTCCAGAAAATAGGGCCAGGAAAGGTAAAATTCCCGGTAGGCTTTTTTGGCCCACTGTTCCATGGCGAGCCAATCGACTTCCGGATAATGGGGGGCACCATTCTTCAACCACCCCTTGGCGACCAGTTCATCATGGAACGGTGTCCCGGGGAAGGGAATCATCAATTGAAACTGGGCCGTATCGGGGCGGATTTCGCAGGCCCAGTTGATGGTTTCCCGAATGCTTGCCGGGGTTTCTCCGGGAAAACCGATGGCAAAATCGCCATGGATATGGATGCCTGCCGCCTTGGCATCCCAGGCAAAGCGGGTCATGCGCTCCTTGAGAACGCCCTTGCGGATCGCCCTGAGAATTTCCGGATTGCCTGACTCGAAACCCACATGCAAATTCAGACAGCCGGAACGGTGCATCGTCACCAGGGTATCCCGATCCATATTGCCCCGGGCATAACAGGACCAGGGAAGATCCAGTCCGGCGGCAATCTTGGCCTCGGCAAACTCGCCGGCCCGACCCGCCGGCAGGGTGTCGTCCTGGATCATCAGGGACCGCACATGGGGCAGATGGCGTTGGATGAATTTGACTTCTTCAATAATATTGGCCATCGAACGCACATTGTAGGTCTGCCCCTTGATGAAAGAGGAGACCCACAGGCAATAGGTGCATTTGCCCCAATAACACCCGCGACCAGTCATGATGTCGATGAAGGGAAATTTTTCCGACGGGGTTCGGTACCAGGAGAGATTCAGGTGCCGATTGAAAAAGTCGCTGACAAAGGGAATGCCATCCAGTACCTCGCCAGAGAGATAGGTGCGGGTGGGATTGAGGTGAATCTCTGCCCCGTCACGATGGACAAAGTTGGGTATGGTGGTTGGATCGGCTCCTTCCAGAAAATCCAGGATCGGATATTCGAACTCGCTGACGACACCCCAGGCGACCTTTTTGGATTTGGCCAGGGTTTCCTGCGGCGAGATGGAAAAAAACGGACCGACAAAAACGGCCTGACATTCATGCAGGGTCAGGAGATGATCGGCCAGGGCCGCATCATTGTCGGCGCTCAACTGGCCGGTATAGATCACCAGGAGATCCGGCTTGAATTCCAGAAACAAGGTTTCGGTTGCGGCATGCGTCAACCCGGCGGCTGGGGCATCCACAAATTTGACTGGATATCCTTGTTTTTCCAAAAGTGCGCCACAATATCCCAACCAGACGGGATACCATTGGGTACCCGAGTTGGAGACAAAATCGCACCGGGCATTGCGCATGTAATCTTTGACAAACGGCGGGGAAAGCAACATCACCCTGGATTTTTGCATCTCTCTTTCCATGTCCGGCAAATGGTGCATTCATCTTGCAGAGATCATCCTGAAGATTGCCTGCACTCGTGTCTTGAATGGGGATTTTACATGTTGCTACAGGCCATCCAGACCTGAATGTCAGAAAAAGTTTCTACAGGAACCTGGATAATTTTCATAGGTTTTTTGGCTGCTGTAAGGAAAATCCCTGGAGCATTTATTGCGATTGCATTCAAATCAAGCTGGTTGCACACTGGCAGGCCTTGTTCGTTCCCTGGCAAAGGATCTGGAGAGATGCTGCGTGTTGCCCTGATCAATCCCTTCACCCCGGACGGCAATTTTGTGCCGCCACTCGGTTTGTTGACCTTGGGGGCGATCCTCGAACAACGTGGCCACGATGTCGCCCTGTTTGACCAGAACCGGAACCCGGATATTGTCAACCATGTGGTCGATTATGCACCTCAGCTCATTGGTTTGACCGCTGTGACATCGGCGGTTTTGAGTGCCCGGCATCTGGCCCGTCGGCTTCGTGATCATTTGCCGGGGGTGCGGGTGGTGCTGGGCGGGCCGCATCCAACCGCCATGCCCGACGAAGTGATCCATTGGCCGGAGGTGGATTTTGTGGTGGTCTCGGAAGGGGAAATTTCCCTGGGACTGCTGGCCGATTGGCTGGCGGCCCGGGGTACGCCGGCCCAACTGGAAAAAATTCCCGGCCTCTGGTTCAAGGATGCCGGGGGAGTTCGCGCCAATCCGGTCGGGGCATTCCTGACCAGCGATGATCTGGATCGTCTGCCGCGACCCGCCTACCATTTGCTGAATATCGAGCAGGTTGTCACCCGGATCCGCCACGGGGTGTTTCGGCAGGGACGGCGGGTATTGCCCTACATGGCTTCCCGGGGATGTCCCTATCTCTGCACCTATTGCAGCGCCATGATGGGACGACGCATGCGGCGGCGACGCCCGGATCTGGTTTTGGACGACTTTCAATTTCTTGTGGATCGGTACGGCATTGACGAAATCTATCTCGAAGATGACAATTTCACCCTCTCCCGGGAGTATGCCGCAACCATTCTGGATGGCGTGGTGGCCCGCCGCCTGCCGCTCACCCTGAAATTTGCCAACGGTATCCGGGTGGACAATCTGCAACCGAGTCTCCTGGAAAAAATGGCGGCCACAGGCGTGCGCAGCCTGAGTTTCGGCCTGGAGAGCGGTTCACCCAAAGTCCTGAAACTCATGCAAAAAAGCTTGAATCTTGACCGGGTACGCGCCAAGACGGAGATGATCAAGCGGCATGGTTTCCTGGTCGGAGCCAGCATGATTATCGGCCATCCCGGTGAAACCGAGGCCGATATTCGGGAAAGTTACGCCTTTTTCAAAAGCCTGCGTCTGGACAGCATGGCCGTGGTCAACCTGATTCCCTTTCCGGGAACTGCCGTGCGGGAACTTTGTGTGGCCAACAACTGGTTGACTCCCCAGGCCCAGGATTGGGACAATTATTATTTCGATATTGCCCATCCCAAAATACTCATTGCCACGGACCTGTTGAGTCAGGAACAAATAACAAAGCTGTTGCAGGAGATATTTTTCAAATTTTACCTGGATCCCCGTCGGGTATTGACCTTGTTGCGCCATATGCAGGTGGAGGATATGCTGGAAGGAATCAAACTGGTCCTGCAAAAAATCAAAAACCGGACCCGATCACAGGATCATGACCCGATCACAGGATCATGACCCGATCATGGGATCATGACCCGATCACAGGATCATGGACTCTTTTTCAGGATCCCCTTCATGTTCAACATAAAATTGCGTTCCAGGGAATTTTTCGCCGCCCTGGCTGAATCCCCGCCAGGGGTTGTGCGTTGTCGTCGCTCCTGGCGGCAGGAGCGGGAACGTCGTGAAAAAATCCTGGTTCACCATTTTGATCCATCCGGCTGGGACGACAACTGGTTCGGGAACAGTCTCAAAGGGTTGCAGGCCATTCTGAAAAAAAGTGCCCTGTATGATCGCGGCATTCAGAATGCGTTGAATATTCAAGTGGTCAGCGAAGAGTTGTTCTTCCCGAATCTGCCCGAGGCGTTTGACGGATACACCATTCTGCATTTGTCGGACCTTCATTTTGGCTCCCTGCCGCAGGTGGATGACATCATCATCCAGACCCTTGACAACCAGGAATGCGATTTGTGTGTCATTACCGGGGATTTTCGGGCCAGCATCCTGGACAGTCATGACCATCTCCTGACCCAGATGAAAAGAGTCGTTAACACAGTTGCCGCCCACGATGGTTTTCTGGCTGTGCTTGGCAATCATGACGCTGCGGACATGGCTGAGCCTCTGGATGAATTGGGTTGCCGGGTGCTGATCAATGCCCGGGTCATTCTGCGCCGTCAGGACGCCGCCATGCACATCCTGGGACTGGATGACACCCATTTTTTTCCTTCCCGCATGGCCATGGCGGCCCTTGCTGCTCCGCGCCAGGAAAATTTCAGTATTCTTCTGGTCCACTCCCCGGATGTCGCCCAGGCCGCCGCCCGGAATGGCTTTGATCTTTATCTTTGCGGCCATACACATGGTGGCCAGATTTGCTGGCCGACGGGAACTCCCATCCTGACCGGTTTGCGGGATGGATTGTTTCACCACAGTCATGGCTTGTGGCGACAGGGCAGCATGCTGGGACGAACCTCCAATGGCCTGGGTGCTTCCCTGGTACCGGTCCGCTTTTTCAACCGCCCGGAAATTGTCCGGATTGTCTTGAGAAAAAGGTTGGATGCCGTTCCGCAAGATGTGGTATCGTGAACGCTGGATTGGTAAACAGATCAATCAACAATCGGTCCTTGTGGGGCAAGCCATGCTTGAAGCTGTCGAAGCTGTTTGCATCAACGGCATCATCAAACCTTTGGAACCGATCATCTTTGAAGATGCGGAACATTTGGTGATATTGCGTTTTCCCAAAACGATATCACCTGCACAGCCAGCACACACGCCTCAGAATGTCACCGTAGAATGGCAACAGTTGGTTGGAGTCTTGAAAAATTCTCCCAACTTTAAAGGCGATCCCGCAGCAATCCAGCGTGCCATGCGCCATGAGTGGGATTGATTGGTTATTGGATACCAGCATGGTGATTGGTCTGCTCAAGGATTATCCTCATGCTGTAGCCTTGGCCGAAGAACAGGAATTGACATTGGACCGTACCGCAATCAGTCAGATCACGCGCATGGAATTGTTGGGATTTCCTGGCCTGACTGAAAACGAGGAAACCGCTATCCAATCGTTTCTAAACGCCGGTCATGTCATATTGCTGGACGCCGCCATTGAGCAGCATGCGATCCGGTTACGTCGTGCCGGCTTGCTGAAATTGCCTGACGCCATTATCGCCGCTACTGCGATTGCCCGGCGGTTGCGCTTGCTTACTTTGGACCGAGACTTGTCCAAGGTAATGTCTGATTTATATTCTGGTTGGTGATCCTGTAGCTTGTTTATCGTTCTTTACCTGTTGCCTGGAAAGTATCAATTGTTCTTCCCAATGACAAATTGGCGTGCTTTGGTCAGTCTTAACCGTTGACAATGGACGCATTTGTCAGTGCCCGCCACCCCCGGCCATACGCCGGATATGGGGTACCAGGTCGGCCACGGCCTGAAAACTGTGGGCTGCCCCCCGCCGTGAGCCGGGAAGATTGATGATCAAAGTATTGCCGCGCATGGCAGCCACCCCCCGGGTCAGAACTGCCGAGCGCACCTGTGCCAAACCGGCCTGACGAATCAATTCCGGTATGCCGGGCATCTCCCGGTTACAGACATCTCGCGTGGCTTCGGGGGTGACATCCCGGGGGCCTGGTCCGGTACCTCCGGTGGTGAGAATGACATCCAGGGTGTGTTCATCGGCCCATTGTCGCAAAAGGTGACTGATTTGTTCCCGGTCATCGGGCAGAAGCGTGCGGAGGATCATCTCGCCACCCGCAGCCCGAACCAGTCCTTCCAGGGCATCCCCGCTGCCATCGTTGCCCAGGTTCCGGCTGTCGGAGAGAGTCAGGATACCTACCCGCAAACCGGTCCAATCCTGTTGTCCGTGACTGTGACTGTGACTGTGACCGTGTCCATGCCCGTGTCCATGCCCGTGTCCATGCCCGTGTCCATGTCCATGCCGGTCGTGATCGTGCCCATGTCCACATCCATGTCCATGCCCATGCCCATGTCCATGCCCATGCCGGTCGTCATGATCGTGCCCATGCCGGTCATGATCGTGTTGGTGTCGATCTTGCCGGCATCGGTGCGAGTCATGACCGGGGAGAGGGTGATCATGGGGGGCCTTGGTCGGGTGAGCGTGATGACCATGGCGATGCGAATCCTGGTCACCATGCTGGTGCCTATCCTGGTGATCCAGATCCTGATCCTGATCCGGCTGGATGTTGGCGGCCTCGCACCCCGGACAGGTATCAACCCACCGTTCCCCTTGCTCGGTAATCTCTTTTTTCCAGAATGTGGCCCGCACCTTCAAATGGTCGATCAGGAAACGACAGGCATCGAAAGCCTCGGCACGATGGGCTGCGCTGGCAACAACAAGAACAATATTTTCGCCCAGAGCCAGACGACCGATACGATGCACCACCGTCAGCCCCTCCACCTGAAAACGGGCCTGGGCGGCAACAATGATTTTTTCCAGTTCCCTTTCGGTCATGCCTGGATAATGCTCCAGTTCCAAGGCAATGACCCGGGCATCCGTCGCCAGGTCGCGCACGGTTCCGACCATGGCAACCACCGCCCCTATGCGGGAATTGTTGGCCGTCAGTGCCCGGATTTCCGCCTCGATGGAAAAATCTTCATGCTGAATACGGATCATGATCAGGACGCCTCCTCACCCCCCACTGACAGGTGGAAAAACGGCCACTTCGTCGCTGTTTTTCACCGGGTCATGGGGACGGGCATACACCTGGTTGACCGCCACTCGCAAATGCGCCCCTTCCAGGGCGGCGGCGAAATTTTCACCCTGCTGGCGCAAGAAAGCCAGCATCTCCGCAACGGTACACGTCTCTCCGGGCAGGTCAATGTCCATCCGGGTTTGACCGATTTTTTCGCGTACCCGGGCAAAAAACAAAAAACGGGCCATCGACTCAACTCCTGGCAAGTCCACATTCCAGCCACTGGTGCGCCGCAGCCAGATCCATGGGGGTATTGATGTTGAAAAAGGGGTCCGGGGCATCTGCCCGCAGCGGGAATTCTACCACCCGATGCGGGTGACCGGCAAACCATTGACCCAATGCCAATTGGCCCGCATCGAGAGCCTCGGTAATTTTTGGCCGGATTTGACGGGGCCACAAGGCCACAGTCGGATGGAGGCGTTCCCCTGTGGCCACAGTGACCGGAATCACCGGATCCTGGGTTGCCTGACACAGGATCCAGACCAGGTTCTGGGGCAGGAAAGGAAGATCCGTCGGTACCGTGAGGACCCAGGGCATGGTCGCCATGGTCAAGGCCGTTTCGATGCCGGCCAGTGGACCTGGAAAATCGGTGCGCAGGTCGGGAAAAACCGGCAGACCAAAGGATGCAAACCGGGATGCATCGCCATTGGCATTGATGGCCAGGGTTGCCACCTGTGGCGTCAGGGAGAAAACCATGCGCTCCAGAAGGGTTTTGCCGTTCAGGGCGAGACTTGCTTTTTCCTGGCCCGCCATACGGCGCGACAAGCCACCGGCCAGAATCACGCCCATGACATCCGCCGGGTCTGTTTTGTGCATGTTGCCCTGTCCATTTCACCAAAGGTATACCGTACCGGTCACCCTGCCGGCTTTGCCAAAATAATTCTTGTATCTATTGAACCTTTCACAACCCATTCTGTCCAATCAGTTCAGAAGGTGAAATCATCAGATACCGTCGCATGAGACTCTTTTTCGAATGCGCGTTGAAATTGTGGTTCAAGATACACTCACCCACAACCGATGAACAGGGGGCAGGGAGCGCCGAGAAAAAAACACATTCCCGGAAGCGGGTGGGTTGCATCAGGAGTATCCAGACATGTTACAAAATCAAGACAAAAAACAAACGTCTCATCCAACCCCCGCCAAAGGTGTCCATCCGGAAAAATCGGTTCATTCCGAACCACACCCGCCAGGCAGGTCCCGAGCAGAGCTTCACCCAGCCAAGGGCCACGCACCCGAGACACATGG
The DNA here is from genome assembly GCA_015228935.1 of Magnetococcales bacterium. NCBI lineage: Bacteria > Pseudomonadati > Pseudomonadota > Magnetococcia > Magnetococcales > Magnetococcales bacterium. The sequence continues at coordinate 12,660 of JADGCO010000019.1, forward strand.
AAACGGTGGTCGTCGCCATGCCCCTGATGCCCATGCCCGGGATGGACACGCCAACGACACCCATGACCGGGATGGACACGCTCACGACAGCCATGCCCGTGCCAATCATGCCAGGGAAGATACGGAACATGGGCATCATGCGCACAACAATCACGACCGGGATCAACAAACCCATCTCCACACCATCTCCCCCGCCGTCGTTCACCACCGGGGCCAGAGAGAAGAGGGACAGGAAGAGGAAGATATTCGCAAGGAATTGGCACTTTTGATCCAAAAAAATGCCGAGCGGAAAAAAAGACAGTTATTGTTCCTTGCCCTGTATGTCAGCCTTCTGTTGCCGTCCAGCTACTATGCTTTCGCCTATTTCAAGATGGACCCCTTGCCTCTGGGCGTGGCAACAATTGGACCAGAAGCACCTGCCACACAGAAGAAGCTGGATATTATGCGCACTGTCATCCTGGACACAAAGAGTTCCCTGGTAGGCAATCTGGGTTATGATGACACGAATCACATGAGCGTGGTTGAGGAAACACGACAACCCCATGAGTCGGATGAATCCGGGTCTCCCAAAATACTCCGGGCGGAAAAAGGCCCCCTGTTGATCACGAATGTCCAGACAGGAAAAAATGCCCAGGGCAAATATCACCTGCGCGGCGAACTGTTCAATCGTGGTCAGCAGACCATCGACCGGGCTACCCTCCGGGTTCTGTTCCCGGACCAGGATGGCACACCCTTGATGGTCCAGCAGGTGGATCCCCTGGTCACCCAGAGTTGGGTCCTCGGAGTGGTGAGCGCACCCCTGGAGGGGGGAGCTTCGCGAACCTTCGATGCGGAAATCGTGAATGTCCCCGCAGAGTGGTCCGGAAACATCACAATGGAAATCACCCATTTTGAAGCCACCGAACCAAAACGTGAAGAAAAATCCGTGGACCGCAAACCAGCACACCAATCGGTCGGCGACAAAATTCAGGACTCGGTGAAAATTGCGCAAATGGAAGGAATACCTCGTCCATCGCGCCCATAAAACCCGACCTGCACGATGATGCAACTGGAGATCTGGACCTGGAAGGCCGCAAGTGGATAATATACCGTCCACTTGCGGCTTCATTTTTTTTTAACTCCAGAATAATTCGTCCAATGGGTTGGCATGCATCTGGTGTTGGCTTCCACATCCTTGTTTCGGCGACAATTACTGGAACGACTGGGACTTCCCTTCGTCGTGAGTGGACCGGGCGTGGACGAAACACGTCTGCCAGATGAGTCACCGTCGGCACTGGTGCAACGTTTGGCCGAGGCCAAAGCCCGGGCTGTTGGCCCCGATCATCCCGACAGCCTGATCATTGGTTCCGACCAGGTGGCGGAAATCGATGGGTATATTCTCGGCAAACCGGAAACTCATGCCCGGGCCGTGGCGCAGTTGCAACAGGCCTCCGGACGGCGCGTGGCCTTTGTAACCGGAATTTCCCTGTTGAATACGGCCACGGGACGCCTGCAAACGGACATGGTTCCTTTTCATGCCCACTTTCGCCCGCTCAGCCCGCCCCAGATCGAACGCTACCTGCTGCGGGAGCGTCCCTACGCTTGCGCCGGGAGCTTTAAAATGGAAGGATTGGGCATCGCCCTGTTCGAACGCCTGGAAGGCGATGACCCCACGGCGTTGATCGGCTTGCCTCTCATCCGTCTGGTGACCATGCTTGCGGAAGAAGGAGTGGATGTGATCTGATGTCTGGCAACCATGTATCCATGCCCGGAAAGCTTTTTCGCGTCTGGTTGACGCGCTCCGTTTCTCTTTTGCTCATGGTGATATTCATGACGTTTTCCACTGCGGCAACTGCCGCCCCGGATGGCAATGGATTTCCGGGAAAATTTGTTGAAACCTCCTGGCTGGTGAACCACCTGAACGACCCGGATCTGCGGATTGTCCAGGTGGGAGGAGATAATTTTTACGCCAATCTTCATATTCCGGGAGCGCTGCTCGTGCTATACCAGGAAATTGTCACCACGCGCGATGGTGTTCCCGCCATGCGGGCCGATGCGGCGGATCTTGTGGCCCTGTTCGGTCGGCTTGGTATCGGCCCGACCACCCGGGTCCTGGCCTACGATGCTGCCGGCGGTCTGGATGCCGCCCGTTTCATCTGGACCCTGGCTACGCTGGGTCACGAGCAGGGTGCCGTCCTGGATGGCGGCATGGTGGCCTGGTACCAGGAAAGCAAACCTGTCACACCGGTCGTTCCTTCCGTACCATCTGTCGCGTTCAAACCCGCTCCCACGGAAACGTGGAGCAGCACATGGAACGAGGTACAGAAGATTTCCCAAAGCCAGGATCCGACGATTCTGCTGGATACCCGCAGCGAAGGGGAGTACCTCGGACGCAACCTGAACGGCCCACGCGGGCATATTCCCCGGGCACGGCATCTGGATTGGACGGAAAGCCTGCGGGATCGACAAATGCCGGTGTTGAAAGATCGGCAACTTCTGATGGATTTATTGGCGGCACGCGGGCTGCGTACCCCCGACCAGCCCGTCATCGTTTATTGTCAAACCGCCCACCGGGCCTCTCAGACATGGCTATTGTTGCGCCATCTGGGATTTTCACAGGTGCGCCTCTACGATGGATCCATGGCCGAGTGGGGATTGCGCAACCTGCCCCTGGTGGTCGGGGCCAACCCGCAATAGAAGGCGACAGCAGGAGATGCCATACCATGTTTGATGCCCTGACCAATCGACTGGATTCGGTTTTCAAGAAACTGCGGGGACGCGGCACCCTGACGGAAGCCAACATTGACGATGCCATGCGCGAAGTGCGTATGGCCCTGCTGGAGGCGGATGTCAACCTCAAGGTGGTCAAGGAGTTCATCGTCCGGGTCAAGGAAAAAGCCATTGGCATGGAGGTTCTGGCCGCGCTCTCTCCCGGACAACAGGTCATCAAGGTGGTCCATGACGAACTGATCCACCTGATGGGCGATGCCAACACCACCTTGAACCTCGCCACGCAACCCCCCGCCGTGGTGATGATGGTGGGCTTGCAGGGGTCGGGAAAAACCACCACCACCGGCAAGCTGGCCCGCTGGTTGACCGAGAAACAACGTAAACGGTGTCTGCTGGTTTCACTGGATATTTATCGCCCAGCCGCCATGGACCAGTTGGCCACGGTCGGCAAACAGGCCGGCGTGACCGTACTGCCCGGACGCCCGGAGGCCGATCCCCGCCAGATTGCCAGGGATGCCCTGCAAGAAGCCCGCAACGGTGGGTTCGATGTCCTGTTTCTGGATACCGCCGGACGCCTGCATATCGACGAGGAGCTGATGACCGAGCTGGCCGAAGTCAAGGCGCTGGTCAACCCCATCGAAATGTTGCTGGTGGCCGATGCCATGACCGGTCAGGACGCCGTGACCGTGGCCGAACGTTTTCATCAACGCCTGGCCATCACCGGTGTGGTGTTGAGCAAAACCGATGGCGATGCCCGGGGCGGAGCGGCGCTCTCCATTCGCCAGGTTACCGGTACCCCGATCAAATTTTTGGGCACCAGTGAAAAACTGGAAGGTTTGGAACCCTTCCATCCCGACCGTCTTGCCTCCCGCATCCTGGGCATGGGCGATGTGATCACCCTGGTCGAAACCGCCATCGAAAAGATGGACATGACCAAGGCCGCCCAGTTCCAGGAAAAAATTCTCACCACCCAATTCACCCTGGAAGATTTCCTGGAGCAGATCCAGCAAATGAAAAAAATGGGGTCCATGGGTGACCTGATCGGCATGCTGCCGGGCGTCAAACAGGCCCTCAAAGGCCAGGATCTCTCCGGGGCAGATGGTCAGCTCAAGCGGGTGGAAGCCATCATTCGCTCCATGACCCGGGAAGAACGCCACAAACACCAGGTGATCAACGCCTCACGCCGGCGACGGATCGCCACCGGCTCGGGAACCTCCGTCCAGGAAGTCAACAAGGTTTTGAAACAGTTTGTCGAGATGCAGAAAATGATGAAAAAATTCGGGAAAATCGGCAAAAAAGGGTTCATGAGAGGCGGCTTCCCCGGTCTGCCCAAAATTCCCGGCCTGCCGTTTTGATGTCGTGGAAACCCGCTGTTGAACACTCAAGCCCCAACACAACCGGGAATCCGCCAGACCAGATCAGATTCCCGGGAGTGCCTGAGCCAATGCATGAACAAGTGTGTTGCTGCGGGTCAGGCGACCTTTCTGGTCACCTGCATGAACAAGTGTGTCGCTGCGGGTCAGGCGACCTTTCTGGCCACCTGTTTGCGGATGACATCCTGGAGTCGCCGCATGGGCGCGGAGAGTTCCTCAGCCGCCGTTGTCAGAAGGAAATTGTCCAATCCGCCGGCCCGGTCAATGGTACGGATGATCCGAGTGGAAACCGTGGTGTTGATGAAACGCCCCAGTGCCACGCTGAACATGGACTTTTTTTGAACGTTCGACATCCATTTCCGTTTGGTCTTGCGGTTGGAATGGGATACCTTGTGTCCGGTAAGGGGTGGCTTGTCGCCTATCGTCAGTTTTCTGGCCACGAAAGTTCTCTTTGGCATGGAGAGGTTGGAACCTGAATCAAGTGTCTCATGAACCGGAAAATATAGCGAAAGATTGACCAGGCTGCAAGGGCAGGCAAAAAAATGTTGGCCGGGGAACAGAAAGAAGTGTAAAAAATCAGCGGAGTTTGCGGCATGACGGATATCGATACAGCAAAGCCCATGGCAGATTTGATCCAGGAACATCCGGAAGTTGGGATCATTTTGGCCGAGATGGGCATCGAGTGCGGCAATTGTCTGGCCTCCCAGGTTGATACCCTGGAAGACGTGGCCAGAATGTACAAGCTTGACATGGAACGACTCTTGCTGAAAATGCGTGAATATGCAGCAAACGGAACCGGAGAAATCTCCGGAAACACGGCACCATGATCGGGAACCAGAATCGGTTTTGACGGGAGTCTGCGGCTCTCCTCAAGTGGGCGAAATCGGTATCACATTGGCGATGGATTGACGGCACATGTTGCGGAAGTTCTGGAATATGTTGTTGCGCATGGATGGTTGGCGAATCGTATCGGTGGTGTGTTGGCTGGCCATATCCAGCCTGGCGACGGCGGTTTCCGGCTGCGCAGCACCCCCCACGTCCGAGGTCAGTTCCACACAAGAAACCAGTGCCATTACCAGCGGCGAAGATGCCGGCGACAAAGAGCGTGTTGTCAACCAACTGGAAAATTCTTCCCAGGACAAGGATGTGACGTTCCAGTACCTTCTTGGTTTCATGCATCTGCGCGAACATCGCTATCCAGAGGCCGAAGAGGCTTTCACCCGGGTGGCCGAACTGGATCCCAAAACAGTTGATACTCGTGAAATCATTGCCCAATTGGCCACCCAGCGCGGTGACCTGGAAAAAGCGACTCTCTATGCCAGGGCGGCCATTCAACTGGATCCAAAACGGGAAGGAACCCGTCTGCTGCTCGCTTCCCTGTTGCGCACCCTGCAAAAATTGCCGGAAGCCGCCGAACACTACGAATATCTGATCCGGTCGGGAGACAACGCCGATCAGGTCCGCCTGCTGCTGGCACCCCTCTACGGCCTGATGAAGGATCCCCAACGGGCCTACCGGATTCTTGAACCTCTCTTCAACAAGCCCGGCTATGCCTGGCGTGCCCACCTGGCCATGGGTCGGGTCCACATCGATCAGGATGAGGATGCCAAGGCGCTGGTGTCATTCCAGGATGCCCGGCGCCTGGAGCCGGACCAGATCGAGCCGGTCCTGGCCATGGGCGGCCTGCTCCAGAAAATGGAGCGACAGGCCGATGCCGAAAAGGTCTACCGGGATTATCTTCAGGGCAATCCAGGCAGCCGGGTGATTCATACCCGCCTGGGACGCCTGATGTTGACCCAGGATAAACGCCAGGAAGCCCTGGAACAGTTCCAGGCTGTCACCCGCCTGGCACCCGAAAGCATCCAGGCCCGTTTGACAAGTGCCCTGATCCTGCTCAGTCAGGGAGCCTACCAGGAAGCCCTGAAAGAACTGCGCCTGGCCCAAGCCATCCAACCGGACAACACCGGAATCCTGTTCTATCTCGGACAAGCCCTGGAGGCGATGCAACAACGTGACGAAGCCGCCAGAATTTTTGAAAAAATTCCCAAGGGTGAACCCTTCTACATGGAGGCACAGATTCGTCTGGCCTACCACGAGACAACCCATGGCAAAGGAACATCCGCCATGGAACGCATCCGGCGGCTGGTGAATGAATTCAGCGACAAGGGAGAGGTGTTTCTGGCGGCCAGCGTTCTGATGTTGCAAGAAAAAGATTATGCGGGTGTGGTGGAGATGGCCAACCGGGGCCTGGCCCTGGATGCAAAACTGTCCCGCCTGATATTCAACCGGGCCATGGCCTACGACAAGTTGAAACGCTGGAATGAAGCCGAAAAGGATCTGGTGGCCTATCTGGCCGAGAATCCTGACGACCCGCAGGCTCTCAACTATCTTGGCTACTCCTGGGCCGAGCGGAATGAAAAACTCGATAAATCCTACGAGTATCTGCAAAAAGCCGTCAAACTTGCCCCCGGAGACGGATTCATCACCGACAGCCTCGGCTGGGTATTGTTCCGGCTCAACCGTTTGCAGGAAGCCTTGGCCACCATGCGCGAAGCCGTGCGCCTCGAACCCAAGGATCCAACCATCAACGAACATCTGGGTGATGTCTTGATGGCCGTCGGTCAGGTCCAGGAGGCCATCACGGTTTGGCAAAAAGCATTGGAACTGGATGCGGACAACCATCTCCTGCGGGACAAGATTCAAAAACATGCCAATAAATCTCAATAAGGCAAGGTCAGCGCCTGCATGGTTTCCAGCACGATTTTCCGTGGCAATGCCGCATGGCTGTCTCTTGTGACTGATTTTCGATGCCAATTGGCCTGGCCACGTTTTGGTGTTGCCTGCCGGATATTGTTGTTCGGTCTGTGCCTCCTCGAGGCGGGATGCGCCCAATTTCCTGGTGAGCGTTCGGAGGTGCCGACCGACCGGGAGGTTGTCGGTCGTTTTCAGGGTGACCAGGCCCGCCGCCGGGCAGGCTTTTTGGCCTCCGGCTGGCGCGTGGAAGGTGCGGTTGACATGGAAACGCCCAAGATCATGCGCCGCAATCGGATGACATTATGGGGCGTTGGCGTCAAGTGGGCACGGCTCGTGCTTTTTGGCCCTTTTCATGACGTGGGCGGAGAGCTGCACCTGAGCCGGGATTGGATTCGCTGGTCGGATCCGGGCAAGCGGGAAATCATCGAGGTCCCGGCTACGGAATCCGGCATGCAACATTTGACCGGCCTTGGCCTGCAACCAGGCCAGTTGCTGGAGCTGTTGCAGGCCCGGACCGAAACCGATGTGACCCTCACGACCGATGCCGATGGTGTCGTGTGGGGAAAAACCCGCGCCGGTGAACATCTGCTTCTGGAGCCGGCTACCGGGCACGTCCTGGAACGCCATGGCCGCACACCCGATGGGACCCCTTTCGCGGTCCACTATCTCTGGAACGATGCCACGAAGGAAGAAGTGGCGCTGCCCGGTAAGATTTCCATCCAGTTGGGCGATGATGCCAAATTTATCGTGCGGGTGCGAACCTGGTCGGCCAATCGTGACATGGTGAACAGCCCCACCGGTTCGGTGACCATCCCGGAGGGCTTTACCGTGCGGCGTCCCCTGGAGTGACCGTTGCCCATGACCACGCCCCCCGTTTTTTCCGCCCCGGCCAAAGTCAATCTCGCCTTGCGGGTGGTGGGACGGCGGGCGGATGGCTACCATCTGTTGCAAACGGTGATGACCTTCTTTCCCTGGCAAGATCGGCTGACCTTTCACCTGGAAGAAGAGACCATACGGTTGACATGTCGTCCGGCTGTCACCAAAATTCCCGAAGAAAATCTGGTCTTTCGGACCGCTGAACACCTGCGCCGGACCACTGGTTGCCGGCAGGGTGTCCACATCGTTCTGGAAAAACATGTCCCGGACGCCGCCGGTCTGGGCGGAGGCTCTTCGGATGCCGCCACCACCCTCCTGGCCTTGAATCGTCTCTGGAACCTGGCACTCTCCGCTGCGGATTTGCAACAGATTGGCTTGACATTGGGGGCCGATGTGCCCATCTTCCTGGGCGGTCAGGCAGCGCTGGCCGAAGGGGTGGGTGAACGCCTGACCCCGGTGCCACATCTGCCCGAAGTGCCCCTGGTCGTCGTTCACCCCGGGGTGGGCCTTGCCACGCGATGGGTGTTTGAACGGTTCGCCGGGCAATTGACAAACCATGCAACTCCGATTAACATCCCCGATGTTCGTCGTGGCGAGAAGATTTTTGGGTTGCTGGAGAATGATCTGGAAGCCGTGGCCATGAAGTTGGCCCCGGTCATTCAGCGGGTGGCCGATGCGTTGCGAATTGTGGGTGCCACCGCCACCTGCATGTCGGGGAGTGGTACCGCCGTGATGGGCGTGTTTCCTGCGTTGCCAGATGCCGTCACCGCTGCCGCACTTGTGGCACACCAACACCCGGAGTGGCGGGTGGCCAGCGGCACGACCATGAACCGGCATCCATTCGACACCGAATGGCAACTCCAGAAAGGTTCTTGTCTGTAAATTCGTTGGAACTGTGTTGGGCCGTCGCCAAGCGGTAAGGCACCGGATTTTGATTCCGGCATTCCCAGGTTCAAATCCTGGCGGCCCAGCCACTTTTTTTGCTGCATATGTCGGATTGCTGTTCCTGCGCTTGCCTGAAACCCGAATCATTGCCGGGGTTCAGTACCCCATCAAACCTGAAGCGGTGGATTTGCCATGTCCATTCAAAAGATGTGCCTCTTTTCCGGAACGGCCAATCCCGATCTGGCCGAGCTGATCGCCGGATACCTGATGGTTCAGGTGGGAAATGCCACGGTCAAACGGTTTTCCGACGGGGAAATCTTTGTCCAGATCAACGAAAATGTCCGAGGTCGGGATGTGTTCGTCATCCAGCCGGTGTCAGCCCCTGCCAATGATCACCTCATGGAGCTGCTCATCATGGTGGATGCCTTGCGGCGGGCCTCGGCGGGGCGCGTCACCACGGTCATCCCCTACTACGGCTATGCCCGCCAGGATCGCAAAGAGGCCGGTCGTACCCCCATTTCCGCCAAACTGGTGGCCGATCTTCTGAACGCCGCCGGGGTGCAACGGGTGTTGACCATGGATCTGCACTCCGGGCAGATCCAGGGCTTTTTCAACATGCCGGTAGACAATATTTTCGCCACCCCGGTCTTGCTGGGAGCCATCCGTGAACGGGGCGTCGAAAATGCCATCGTGGTCTCCCCGGATGTGGGTGGCGTGGTCCGTGCCCGCTCCTATGCCAAGCGCCTCAATCTGGAGCTGGCCATCATCGACAAACGCCGCCCGGCCCCCAATGTCGCTGAAATTCACCATATCATCGGTGACGTGTCGGGCAAGGAGTGCCTGATCGTCGATGACATGGTGGATACCGCCGGCACCCTGACCAAGGCGGCCAATGCCCTGATCGAACACGGTGCCCGGTCGGTCGTGTCGGTCTGCACCCATGCCGTCCTCTCCGGGCCGGCTGTCGAGAGAATCGATGAGTCGCAACTGACCGGTCTCCTCGTCACCGACACGATCAAACTCTCGGCCCATGCAGCAGCATGCAAAAAAATCAAGGTGGTCACGGTCTCCAATCTGCTCGGGGAGGCCATTCGCCGCATTTCCGACGAAGAGTCGGTCAGTTCGCTGTTCGTCTGATAAACCAGGATCGGTCGGAATCCAGTCGGCTCTCGGCACCCCTGGAGGCCGGTGACCGGCATATGGAATGTCTGTTCCGATCAGCATGACTTTCAAGAAAGGATGATCACATGGCACAAATCAAAGCCTACGCACGCATCGGGACCGGCAAGGGGGTGGCTCGCAAGCTGCGTCGCGAAGGCAAGGTTCCGGCAGTCCTCTATGGAGCCGGTCAGGAAAATCTGAACCTTGCCCTGGAACGCAAAGAGTGGAACATGCTCATGGAGGCCGAGGGTCGGGCACTCCGGACTCATCCCCAGAATCTGGTCATGGAAGACGGCAAACGGATCGCCGTTCTGGTGCGCAGTTCCCAGCGCCACCCGGTCACCAGCCAGACCGAACATGTGGATTTTCTCCGGTTCGATCCAAACCGTCGCATCGACATCATGGTGCCGGTGGTGATCAAGGGAGATGCCGAATCCCCGGGTGTCAAGCGGGGTGGCATGGTGCAGGCCATCCGCCGCGAGCTGCATGTCCAATGTCGGGCCGACCATATTCCAGAGTGGATCGAAGTTTCGGTGGCCAACCTCGATATCGGCGAATCCATCCATATCAAGGATATCCATCTGCCCGATGGTGTCGAAGTCCACGCCGAGGATAATTTCACCGTGGCCGCCGTGGTGGGTGTCCAGGCTGAAGAGGTCGAAACCCCGGTCGCCGAGGCCGAAGCCGCCACCGCCACGACCACAACCGGTGCCGAAGGGGCCAAAGAGTAGTCAGGTGCGTCTCCTGGTCGGTCTGGGCAATCCCGGTGACCGTTACCGGGCGACCCGCCACAACCTGGGCTGGGATGCCGTCCTGCACTGTGTGCGCCATTTCGGCTGGAGTCAGGACGGCTCCCGGTTTCGGGGGCGTTGGGGTGGAGGGCAGGTGGATGCCGAACGGCTCTTCTGGCTCTTGCCCGAAACCTTCATGAACCTGTCGGGTGAATCGGTCGGTGAGGCGGTGCGCTTCTACAAGCTGCCGCCGGAAGTGGTGATCGTCTTCCACGATGACATGGATCTTCCCCTGGGCAAGGTACGCATGAAGGCCGGTGGCGGCAACGCCGGCCACAATGGCCTGAAATCCATCCAACAACATCTGGGAACCCCTGCCTTTGTGCGGATTCGTCTCGGCGTGGGGCGGCCTGCCGCCGGCATGGATCCGGTCCGTTTTGTCCTGGAACCCTTTACCCAAAATGAACGTGACATGGTCGATGCGCTGCTGGCCACCCTGCCGACAGCCCTGCCCTTCATTTTGCAGGGAGACCTGCCCGGAGCCATGAATCGTCTGACCACTCTCCTGGCGAAATCTGGTGGTTCAACAGTAAAATCGGGCGGTTCAACGGCAAAACCTGACGATCCAACGGTAAAACCTGACAGTTCAACATGAGGCATCCATGGCCCTGAAATGCGGTATCGTCGGTCTGCCCAATGTGGGCAAGTCCACCATCTTCAATGCCTTGACCGCAGCCGGGGCGGCCATGGCCAACTATCCTTTTTGCACCATCGAACCCAATGTCGGCGTGGTGGCGGTCCCGGACCCCCGTTTGCAAGAATTGACCGACTTGATCAAACCCAAGGCCACCATACCCACCACCATGGAGTTCGTGGACATTGCCGGACTCGTCAAGGGAGCGAGTCGTGGCGAGGGATTGGGCAATCAATTCCTCGGTCATATCCGCCAGGTGGATGCCGTGGCGCATGTGGTCCGCTGTTTCGAGGATCCCGACATTACGCATGTGCATGACCGGGTTGATCCAGCATCGGATATCCAGGTCATCGATACCGAACTGATGCTCGCCGACCTTGATGCCACCCGTCGCCGCCTGGACAGCACCGGCAAGAAAATCCGTTCCGGCGACAAGGATGCCCTCTTGCTGGCAGCCGTCTGTGAAAAAGTGGCCGCCGGTCTGGATGCCGGGGTTCCGGTACGACGACAGAATCTTTCCGCCGAAGAAAAACTGGCCGCACGCGAGTTGTTCCTGTTGACGGCCAAACCCGTTTTGTATGTCTGCAACGTGGCCGAAACCGAAGTGGCCGCCGCCCAGAAACCCGGCACCCATGCCCTGGTGGACGCCGTGCGGGCCATTGCCGCCGAAGAAGGTGCCGTGGTGGCCGTTGTATGCGGGGCCATCGAGGCCGAAATCGCCGAATTGCAGGATCAGGAAAAACAAGCCTTCCTGGATGATCTGGGCCTGGCCGAACCCGGCCTGAACCGCCTGATCGCCTCGGCCTACGACCTGCTGGGACTCATTACCTATTTTACTGCCGGACCCAAGGAAGTGCGGGCCTGGACCATCCATCGTCACGATACGGCCTTCGATGCCGCCGGTGTCATCCATACCGACTTTCAAAAAGGGTTTATTCGGGCAGAAGTCATTTCCTATGCCGACATGATTGCCTGTGGTGGTGAACAGGGGGCACGCGAAAAAGGACGTCTGCGCCTGGAAGGTCGGGATTATTGTGTGGCCGATGGCGATCTCATGCACTTTCGTTTCAATGTGTGATGCCTCTGGATGCTGAAAAGGGTGGAATTTTTGATCGTCGAGTCGTATCGTCGTCCAGTCGGAGAAAAATGGACTGGAGATGCGCTGGTCGTCATTTCCCCCAGGTTCATCCAGAAAGGTCATTCGCATGTTGCATACATCCGCATTCGATGCCCAGGCTTTCGTAAAGCGCCTCAAATCGGCAGGCGTTTCCGAAGAACAGGCCGAGGTGCATGTCGATTTGATGATCGAGTTTCTGGAGGCTCGTCTGGCCACCAAAACCGACATGGCACAGGCGGAAGCGCGTATCCTGGAATTGAATCGTGATATCAAGGAACTGGACACCAAGAGTGCCATCAGGCTGAAAGAGATTGACATCCAGGGTGAGGCCAGGCTCAAGGAATTGGATGCCAAGATCGAAACTTCCAAGCTGGAGCTGATACACAGCATCGATGAACTTCACATCAAGGGCGAGGCCAGGCTCAAGGAATTGGATGGCAAGATCGAGGCATCCAGGCTGGAATTGAAGCGTGATATCAAGGAACTGGATACCAAAAACGAAACCAGGCTCAAGGAATTGGATGGCAAGATCGAGACATCCAAGCTGGAACTGAAGCGTGATATCAAGGAACTGGACACCAAAAACGAAACCAGGCTCAAGGAACTTGACATCCAAAACGAAATCAGGCTCAAGGAACTTGACACCAAAAACGAAACCAGGCTCAAGGAATTGGATGGCAAGATCGAGGCATCCAAGCTGGAACTGAAGCGTGATATCAAGGAACTGGACACCAGAAACGAAACCAGGCTCAAGGAACTGGACACCAAAAACGAAACCAGGCTCAAGGAATTGGATGGCAAAATCGAGACATCCAAGTTGGAACTGAAGCGTGATATCAAGGAACTGGACACCAAAAACGAAACCAGGCTCAAGGAACTGGACGTCAAAAACGAAACCAGGCTCAAGGAACTGGACGTCAAAAACGAAACCAGGCTCAAGGAACTGGATGGCAGAATCGAGACAGCCAAGTTGGAATTGAAGCGTGATATCAAGGAACTTGATATAAAGAACGAAATCAGGCTCAAGGAACTCGACAACAAAAACGAGACCAGGCTCAAGGAACTCGACAACAAAACCAATGAGTTGGACATGAGCTTGCGGCGGGAAATTGCAGAAACCAAAAGTGACCTGATCAAATGGATGGTGGGCGTGTCTCTGGCAACTTCCGGTGCGGTTGTGGGAATCCTGTTTGCCTTGTTGCGGATTGTCCCACACGCTCCCTGACCATCCCGGCATTCCGTCTTGCCATCAGACTCTTCTTTCCCCAACCAAAAATTTCCTTGATTTTTAATCTGTTTTTCTTAAAGCCAGCGTTTTCGGAATAGATGCCGATTCAATTGATCTGGATCATTTAACTGGCGCAGGATAATTGCGAACATCGCCTCTGGAATAGCGCAATTTCCAGGACAAGTTGCCACGACTTTCGAAAAAAAAATTCCGGACAACGACCCTCTGACCATAAAAAAAATTATTCATGCAAAAAAATTCTCTGGCAACCTTTGCTGACCTGTTTGGCCAATCACCTGCCCTGACGCAAGTGATTCGGGCCGCCAAGGCCATCGCTTCCACCGACGTGACGGTGCTGTTGATGGGAGCATCCGGTACCGGCAAGGAACTCCTGGCCCAGGCCATGCACCAGGCCAGTCACCGTTGCCGGGGACCCTTCCATGCCATCAACTGCGCGGCCCTGCCCGAAACCCTGGCAGAGGCCGAACTTTTCGGCCATGCCAAGGGAGCCTTTACGGGAGCGGACACCTCCCGTCCGGGATGGATCCGCGCCTCGGATGGTGGAACCCTGCTCCTGGATGAAATTGGTGACATGCCCCTGCCCATGCAGGCCAAACTGCTCCGCTTCCTGGAAAGCGGTGAACTCCAAATCCTGGGCCAGCAATCCCTGTGTCGGGTCAATGTGCGTATCATGGCCGCCACCCATGTCAATCTGGCGGCCATGGTGCAGGAAAAAAAATTTCGCCAGGATCTTTTCTTCCGTCTGAACATTGTCCCCCTGGAACTGCCGACGCTCCATGACCGCTTGGGTGACCTGGAATTATTGCTGGATCATTTGACCAACCAGCAGGCCACCAAACATCACCGGCCACCACCTCATTTTTCTCCGGCGGTTTTTGACTCTCTCCACCGCTACGCCTGGCCAGGCAATGTGCGTGAACTGAAAAATTTTTGTGAACGTATGGTTCTCCTGCATGGTGGAGAGACCATCCAGCCCGATCACCTTCCCCCGGAAATGCGCTCACTCCAGGCAGACAAAATTCCCTGGCCAATGCGTGACATGCGCCATCTGGAGCAGTTTGTCCTCCCCAACAACGGCCTCTCCCTGGTTGACCTGGAACGACATCTCATCGAACAGGCCTTGCACAGAAGCCAGGGAAACCGCACCCATGCCGCCAGACTTCTCGGCCTCAGCCGGGATACACTGCTCTATCGCTTGAAAAAATATTCGACCGCGTGAATCGTCAGGAAATCCTTTTCGCGTGCATCACCTGAAAATCATTTCCAACAACTTAAATCATCTTGAAATCATTTCCAACCTCTTGAATCGCCTGAAAATCATTCTCAGCCAAAAAATATTCGACTGTGTGATTTCACACACCCGGCAGGTGATATCACACACTTTCCGGTTGGCAAACCGGGTATATTATATTTCAATAGATTGAAAACATTATATTTTTATAATTGGAACACATCCTGCTGAAGCTCCCGCATCGTGGGCCGGTTCGTTGACTGGCCGGCAGACAGATTCAAGGCAAACTGGATACCCGGGAGCGTCGGAAATCATGTTGTATTGCGCCGGAATGGATCGATGGCGACGTGGGCTTGCGCATGCAGAACGACGCATGAGACCGACCCTGCATCCAGATGTGATGGCATTGTTGGTCCTGTTGACCATTTTTTTCCAGGATGGAACCCTTCAGGCCGCATGGGACAAGGATCCCGCCCCGGCAGCGCGCTCTCCCGCCTCGGGTGCCTGGACCCCTTATCCCTTGTGGCGCAAGGTTCCTCAGGGTCGTACCCGCTTGCAACTGCATGTGGTGGGTATGCCGGGTTCCATCCTGGAAGTTTTTTCTCCCGCCCCGGGCCAGGATTCCCGGTTCACGCCTTTCACGGTTCCCCTGGACAATAACGGGGCCATGGTGCAGCCCGGAAACCAGGTCGGCAACTACCACTGGCTTGCCGCCCATACCGAAACTCCGGCAGAGTCCACAACCCTGACGACGGTCCATCATTTTGCCATTCCCGGTCCTTCACCAGCCCACCTGTTGCAGGCGCACAAGTCCACCCTGGAGGTGATCCCCGTGCCCCTGCCCAGGGAGTATGCCACCTATCGGGCCGGGGAGCGTTGGTCCTTTCTGGTACGGTTTGCCCAACAACCCCTGGCCGCTCAAACAGTCACATTGTACACCCCCGGGCAGGAAAAAATTTCCTTCACAACCAACGCCGCCGGCGTGGCGCAGATCACTTTCCCCCCCTTTCGGGACATGCCCCGGACGGATTCAGACAAAAAACATGGCCAGCGTCGCCCGAGTGTTCCGTTTCAGGTGGTCACCACCCTGATGCAGGACAATCGCCGTTTCACGACCATCTTTCAACATGACTATGGCCCGGAACCTTTGGCCAACCGCAGTCAACTTCATGGCCTGATCTTTCTGTTGGTTGGCATGGGTGGGGGATTGACTCTCTGGCAACGCCACGCCCCCGGTGGTGGATTACCCTCCCGGCAACGTCAACCACACCGCCAACGAGACAAACAATCATGACCGATGCCGCTGTCCCGCTCCCTGCACCCCATCCCTGGTCATTGAGTCGCCTGCGCCTGGGGGTGCAGATCGTCCTGTTGGGCGTCACGGTTTACGGTGGTCTGGTGACCGGTCCCTACATGGCCGACAAACTGGCCAATGCCCTGCCAGCCCTTTCCTGCGCCTTTGATCAGCAGAATGGTGGCTATTGTGCCCTGATTCCCTTTCAGCATCAGTTTCACCACCAGTTGGGCGAAGGCCTGGCCCGCACCGGCAGCCTTGCCTGGGCGACCCTGTGGCCGGTTTTGGTTACCTTGATGATTTTTCTGGCGTTTTTCATTTTTTTGAACAAGGCGTTCTGCGGTTGGGTCTGCCCGCTGGGAACGGTCCAGGAACTCCTGGGCAAGGCTGGTCGGCGGCTGCATCTGCGATTGCGGTATCTGCCACCCGGCTGGGTCGGGAGGGTGCGTCTGGTCAAATGGTTGCTGTTGTTGTTTCTGGTGTTCGCTCTCCCCCTGGCCGCCGGTCTGGGTCTGGCTCCCCAGGCAGCGGGGGATGCCTGGTGCCGCATCTGCCCCTCACGCATCGTCACCACGCTCCTGACCGGCAATCCGGAACAGTTGGCCCTGGCCATCGGTTCGCCCCTGGAGGTGATCCTGGGCATTCTGGGCAACCTTCTGGCCGGCTTTGTCCTCATGGCAGCATTTGTCGTGCGCCAACCCTTCTGTCGCATCTGTCCCATGTTGGCGCTGCATGCCCTGTTTCGTCGTCTGCCCCCCCTGCGGCTGGCCAAACAACGCCATCCCCGCTGCGGACGTTGCCACTCCTGTCATGCAGCCTGTCCCATGGAAATCCGGGAAATTTCCACTGCCGACGGCCCTGCCGCCTTCCATGACGATTGTACCCTGTGCGGTCGCTGCATCGAATATTGCCCGGAAGAGAATGTCCTGAGTCTGCGCCTGGGTCCCTTGACGCTGTACCGATCCAGTCGTGCCCTGTTCCAGACACGGACCGGGTGTGAATCCCCTGCCGGTTTTCCCAAAAAACGGCCCATGCCAACAATATCTGCGACACCTGCAACACCCACAATACCCACAACACCCATAATACCCACCCCCGGCACGGCAACGGAAAGAACCGGTCATGGATGACACGGTTGCCCAGGCCGCCACCTTTTCGGCCACCGCCCTGCTCGGCTTGACCATGGGATTGACCGCCTGCTCGGCCTTTTGTCTGCCCTATTTCGGAACCTGGATGATGGGGCGCGGCGTGACGACACAACCCTGGCAGGATGCTGGCAGCTTCCTTTTGGGTCGGCTCACCGCCTATACCCTGCTGGGAGGGATGGCGGCAGGCGTGGGCAACCTGGCATGGCTCGCCTGGCTCGAAAATACCGGTCGTCTGGCCCTGGCCGGCCTTGTGTTGTCCATCGGGGGATGGTTGCTGCTCTCTCCCGTCCCCAAACCCATCACCTCCTGCCGGAATTCAGCTCTGGATCGGACGCTGCCCCCCTTTGCCCTGGGTCTGACACTGAGTCTGGTCCCCTGTCTGCCCCTGCTGACCCTGCTGGCAAGCTGTGCCCTGGCCGGTGGTGTGATTCAAGGTCTGTTGCAGGGTGCCCTGTTCGGTTTGACCGCTTCCCTGGCCCCGATTTTTCTGGCCACGGTGGTGTTGGGTGGGATCGGTCGCGGGTTGATCCATCAGCAACCACGCTTTGCCCCCTGGTTGCGTCGCGGTGCCGGGTTGATTCTGGTGGCCATGGCCGTTTCGCCCCTTGCAACCCTGTTCGCATGGATCGGTGGATAAACAAGGATGCAAGCGGCAAACAACATCTCCCCCCTGTGGGCAGTCACCATCTCCCTGCTTGCACACCTCCTGCTCATCGTCGGGTTGTTCAACTGGCCGAACACCCACCGACAACCGCCGCGCTCCCTGGCCACAGTCACCTTTGAAATGACCCCATGGTCTCCCCCCGCACCTGTGATCGCATCCACCTCACCCCGGGAAACGGTCTTGCCACCCCCCCCTGCGGTCGAGGTTCCCCCTCCCCCTCCCTCTCCCTCCGAACCCATGCATCCCAAGCCGGAACCCTCGCTTCCCGTAACCAGAAACCCGGCTCCGCCGCCTCCTCAACGCCAACCCAAACCCGTCAAGGCGAAAAAAACCGTTCCGCCTGCCAAACCTCAGACCCGGTCGCCACAAGAAAATGTAAAACCTGCACCAACGGCGGACCCGTTACCTGCCACTTCACCTGCCACTTCAACAGACACCATCAATCCAAGGCAGGTGCCGGAGTCATGGCCTCCCGCAACCCGGGTATACCCTGCTGCCACAACAGAGTTGCCCAATAAACCGCTTCCGGAATCCCCTCCCGACCATACGGCAGCCTATCTGCACAATCCCCGACCTGCCTATCCCCCGTTTGCCCGGCGCATGGGACAGGAGGGGACGGTCGTACTGCGGGTGGATGTCTCTGCGACCGGTGGTGTTCTCAACGTCAGCGTGCAACACAGTTCCGGTTTTCCCTTGCTCGATCAGGCCGCTGTGGAAGCCGTGCAACACTATCGATTCGTCCCGGCACAACGCGACGGTGGACCGGTATCGGAACGTGTGATGATTCCGCTGCGTTTTCGCCTGCAAGAGGCTGAAGCGCGATGAATTTTCGTTCCCCATCCCGGCAAATACTGCCCAACCCGGCTTCGCCATCGACCGGAAAAGGGCCGCATTCTCATGAACATCCGGCAACCAGTCAAAATTTTTTGAAATGAATCAAAGGAGTTTCACATGTCGTCCACCCCCCGGACCATTGCCACATCACTGTTGCTGATGCTCTCCGCCGGATCCCTGGCCCAGCAGGCCACCAGCGCCCATGCCGCTGAAAAGCAGGATTCACCTGCCCTGGAAGAGATCACCGTCACGGCCACCCGTGAAGGGGAACTCAAAAGCGAAACGCCGGCCACGGTCAATATCATTCGGGAAGATGTCGTGCAAAAGGGGCGTCCCTCCCATCCCAAAGAGATCATGAATCAGGTCCCCGGGGTATGGGTCAGCAATCTGGCCGGCGAAGGCCATTCGACCGCCATCCGGCATCCCCTGACGACCAATGCCGTCTATCTTTATCTGGAGGATGGCATTCCGACCCGTTCGACCGGTTTTTTCAACCACAATGCCCTGTATGAAATCAACCTGCCACAGGCCGGCGGGATTGAAATTTCCAAAGGCCCGGGCAGTGCCTTGTATGGCTCGGACGCCATTGGCGGCACAATCAACGTGATGTCGCGCACGCCCCCCAAAAAGGACGAATTGGAACTGACCGGTGAAGTCGGATCCTATGGCTGGGGACGCCTGTTGCTGAGTGGCGGCATGGCCCGGGAGAGCGACGCCTGGCGGGCCAACCTCAACCTGACCCGCACCGATGGTTGGCAGGAGGGTTCCAGTTATGATCGGGAGACCGGCTCCGTCCGCTGGGATCGCGCCCTGACCGGCAACTCCCTCTTGAAGGTCCTGGTCAGT
This sequence comes from Magnetococcales bacterium, assembly GCA_015228935.1. Taxonomy (NCBI): domain Bacteria; kingdom Pseudomonadati; phylum Pseudomonadota; class Magnetococcia; order Magnetococcales; species Magnetococcales bacterium. The sequence goes on from JADGCO010000019.1 coordinate 32,226, forward strand.
TTTGCCCAGATCGACCAGAACCACGTCGGCGATTTGAATCAAGCGGATTATGATGGCAATCCACGCAAAAACAACACCCCGTTTTCCTATCGCCAGGTCGAAGCCTTGCGGCTGTCGGCAGCCTATGAACAGGAGACCGCCCACTCCCTGCTGTCGTTCACGCCCTATTTCCGACATAACGTCATGGAGATCATCCCCAATTGGTCGTTGAGTTATGACCCCGCCAAATACACGGTCCGCAACGACTCCTTTGGCCTCCTGAGCAAATATCGCCAGGATTTTGCCCCGTTGCGTACCCGGCTGATCGGTGGCCTGGATGTGGATTACAGCCCCGGATCACACAGCGAGGATGCCATCCGGGTCACCCGGACCGGTACGGTCTATTCCAGTTACGATTCGGCCACCCGGATATACGATTACGATGTCACCTACCGAGGGATATCTCCCTATATACAGGGAGAATTTTCTCCGTTAGCCCGGTTGCGGCTGACCACCGGCCTGCGCTACGACACCATGCACTATGAATATGACAATCTGCTGCCGGATACCGCCACTCTGGGACCGACCGGAGCCTTTCCAGCCGGGGGATGGTATGGACATGTGGCGGATGGCAGCGTCACCTATACCCATTTGAGTCCAAAACTGGGGGCAACCTTCGCTTTCACCCCGGATTTGAATGGCTTCATCAGCTACAGCAACTCCTTCCGTGCCCCTTCCGAGGGACAGGTATTTCGCGGTTCACGCGAAACCACGCCGGCCCGTGCCCAACTCGCCGCACAATCCCAACGCAATCTCAAACCGGTCACCGTGGACAATTATGAAACCGGTCTGCGCGGCCAACACGCCAAACTCACCTATGAAGTATCCCTCTTTCACATGTACAAAAAGGATGATCTCATCAGTTATCAGGATCCGGTGACCACGCAGAGAACCGTCGTCAATGCAGGCGAAACCTCGCATCGCGGTGTCGAAGCGAGCATCGGTTTTCCCGTTGGCCAGGAGTTGCATCTGGACTCCAGCCTCTCCTACACCCAACACACCTATGACAAATGGAGCGTCTCCGGTACGGCGGATTACTCCGGCAAGGAGATGGAGACCGCCCCAAGGATGATGGCCAATACCCGGTTGACCATTGCCCCGGAGTTCATGCAGGGCGGCACTGTGCAGGCAACCTGGACCAGACTGGGGAGTTACTGGCGTGATCCGGCCAATACCAGTCAATACGAAGGACATGATCTCATCCACATGCAGGCAAGTTATCCCCTCACCAAAAAATTGGAAATCTACGGCAAGGTCAACAACCTGTTTGACAAAAAATACGCTGAAACCTCCGGTCTGTCGGCAGGGGCACCCACCTATACGGTCGGCCAACCCCGCGTGATGTTCATGGGGTTGCAGGCCACTTGGTAATTTCCCGCCAACCCAACAATCCGGACAAACTGACAAAACGGAGAAGCCCATGCAAAATATGACAACATGGTTGACCTGGTGGAACAATGGGGATTTCCTGGTCAGGGGGGTCTTTCTCCTGCTGCTGGCTTTTTCCCTGACCGGATGGGGCATCATCATCCATAAGCAGTTCAAATTCGATAGACTGCTGCGGAAAGAACGCCGTATACGTGTCGCCATGGAACAGGCCCTCCGGCAGGGAAATTCCCTGCCAGCCGAGGTTGGCATTCTCGGGGAAATTGCCGCCCTGGTGACCCTGCGCAAAGTGTCCGCATCTCACCGGAATGCCACCTGGGAAGCCAACCTGGCTCATGCCCTGCGAGAAAAAAGGGTGGAGTTGGAAAGCGGTCTCACCCTGTTGGCTTCCATTGCCTCATCGTCGCCATTCATTGGCTTGTTCGGCACGGTTTGGGGAATCATGCATGCGCTGGAGGGGTTGGGCCACAAATCGCTCTTGACCATGGACGTGGTGGCCGGCCCCGTGGCCGAGGCCCTGGTGGCCACGGCCCTGGGTCTGCTGGTCGCCATTCCTGCCGTGATTGGCTACAATCTGCTGGTTCGTCGTCTGCGACGTCTGCTGACCACCGCCGAAGGCAATCTGTTGCGTTCCATCCATCAGATCGAACAAGAGAGCCACCCAACCCTCACCAATACGCCAGGAACGGTCATTCCTTTTCCCGATGCCCCATTCGACCACAGAGGAACGGACCATGGCTACCGGATTCCTTGACCTTGCCGGAAACGGTCATTCTTTTTCTGACTCCTTTTACGACCGCAGAGGAACGAACCATGGCTACCGGATTTCTTGACCATGATGGCGAAGACCGTCCCCTGGCCGAGATCAATGTCACCCCCCTTGTGGATGTCATGCTCGTTCTGCTCGTGATTTTCATCATTCTGGCCCCGGTGATGGCGCAGTCGTTGCGCATCGATCTGCCCAAAACCACGGCCAACGCTCCCCTGCTGCCTGACCCTCTCATCGTCACCCTGCATCAGGATGGCACAATGCAATTGGGCGACCTGACCCTGACACCGGAACACTTGGCCAATCGCTTGCAAACCGCCAGCGCCCAAACCCCTGACACGGTTTTGCGTATCGATGCCGACAAGAATGTCATCTATCAAAAACTGGCCGACCTGTTGGCCCTGGCCCAAAGCAACGGCATTCGCAAAATTTCCTTCACCACCTCTGCCGCGCCATGACCAGATCCGGTTCTCCGGCATGCAATGATTTAATAATAGTTATTTTCCCCTGCCTGCCAGATTTTTCCGGAGTTTTATTCATATCACCATTAAAGGGAGATTCACTGCCCGTAATCGGGACAATCACTCTGCGACCGCACGCAGCATGCGCATGATCCTGGTGCCTTTGTGCCGGGATTTGTTTTCTTCCGCCACAGCCCGCCCCTCCACAAGCACGCATCCCAGCCAGCCACGAAACGCCTTGTTTCCAGAAACATCCGCAGGATAATCCGTCAACCCGGTCATATGCATGACCAGTTTATGTTGTCCTGTTGTACCGGCAGGAACCACGACACGAAATATTCCTGTTTCATCTTTTGTTGATAACCATGTGGTTCCCTTGTCGGGTTTGCTTGCCATCACGCACACCGACTTGCCCTGGTCATTGATCAATCCGGGAATCAGGGACAGGGAAAGAGAGATGTCCACGGTTTCGGGATTCCGGATGTCCAGGCAGAAGGGGTAATCTCCACTTGTCTGTTTTTCCAGAGGTACATGAATACGACCCGCAGTCGTTTCGGCACAAAATTCAACATGCAATTCAAGCCGGCTGCCGGGACCATGGGCCAACAGGTCACCAACCCCCAACAAGATTGTCAGGCATCCTGACAAGCACCCAAACAATAGTGTAGATTGCAACAACGCCGGCATCCTTGAAACATCTTGTGCATTTCAGGGTACCAAAGACAAGACCAGTCATGGTACATATCCTGGAGGGAAGGAAATCGTCATGATACGCTCTGATATATTATCCGATCATGGCCGGGAATGTCCAATGGATTCCTTTCCTTGACTCCCACGCCCGGAATTTCCCATAGACATCCCAAGGATCTTCCGATCAGGTTTGATAAGAGACTCCCATGTCAGAAAATCATGAAAAACCCCAAAAAGATTCCTTCGACACTCCCTGGAAAGACATACTGGAGGCCTACTTCAAGGATTTCCTGGCCTTTTTTTTGCCGATTGCGCATGACAATATTGATTGGGAGCGTGGCTACGAATTTCTGGATACCGAGTTGGCCAGCATTACCCGCGAGGCAGAAATCGGCGACCGGCGCATGGACAAGCTGGTCAAGGTGTGGCAACGCTGGCCCACCTGCAAGCCAAAAAGACCAGGAATCGACCAGAAAAACGTTATCAGATGAAATTGTCCCTGGTCCGAAGCTTGTACAAACGGGGATTCGGTCGCCAACAAGTGATTGATATTTTTCGCTTTATCGATTGGGTACTCCGTCTGCCGGAAGAGATCGACAAGCGGTTTCGGCATGAGATGCTCAACTTTGAGGAGAACCAGAAAATGCCCTACATTTCAAGCGTGGAACGAATTGGCATGGAAATAGGCCGTCAAGATGGCCTCAAAGAAGGCCTCAAAGAAGGGGCGGCTGTCGTTTTCCTGCGTCTTCTGCAACGACGTTTTGGTCCATTATCTGTGAGCATCCATGACACCGTGAAAAGCGCAGATATTGCATCCCTGGAACTATGGAGTGACAAAATCTTTGATGCCAAGTCGATTGAGGAAATTTTTGCCAATTGATTGTCGCTGGCTGGGGGTTGGCTTTCGCAGCCTCTTCCCCGGTGTCTGCCTCGCCAGGACTCTTTGACCTCAATATCTTTCAGGTTTCCTGGTTTTGGCGGTGCGCAGGACACTGTCGTCGTTGCCGTTTCCATTGTCCTGGTTGGGATTATGCGGGTGGATAACGTCGTTTTACTGTTTTTTCAGCCGTTCATTGACCTCCCGGGTGGCCCGCAACATCTCTTCCTGCACGGCAGGCATGATCTCCGCCATGTAAACCCCGAACTTCTTCATGGCATTGGAACCGTGTTGGGATCCATAAAAATCAGCCAGGGCATTGAGTTCATCCGCAGTAAATATTTTGACCATGGCTGCACGGGTGAACTTTTCGACATTGTTCAATCTGGTTACTTCTTTCATCAGGGTGGTAAATTCGGCACGCCTTTCCGGGGGAAGGTTTTTTGCCATTTCATTATATGAATCATCAAACAGCTTGGAGAGGGGCACGACCTTGAGATACCTGTCGCAGGCCGCTTCCCGATTCGCCACGCTGTCCTGACTGTCCTGCGCCTGGAGCGGCAGAACAATGGCGCTTGCCACAACAAAAATCACGGCACAGCAGGACATTTTCAAAGAGTTCATCGTGACGCCTCCGTTTCAAACACATGGAAATTTCAGTCGGTTGTTCATGCGGCCAACAGGCATGATCAGCCAACAGGTGCGATCAGCCAACAGGCGCAATCAAGAAGATTGGAAGGATGGCATCCTCCCAGGCTCTTAGTTTAGACACAATCAAGATACATGAACAATAAAAAAACAGATACGGTAGCGGTTTGGTTTTGCCTGCACAGGCCGGATTGGATAAACTGGCAATTATGGAAAAAAACATCGAAGATGGACGGTTGGAGAAAATTGGACCCGGGCGATGCAGCAACGCAGTCAGGCGGAAACGACCATGAAGAAAGTGGAAATATTGGCCCCGGCCGGCAACCTGCCCTCGCTGAAAGCGGCGGTGGACAATGGGGCCGATGCGGTTTATTTCGGCTTTGGCAATGCCACCAATGCCCGCAACTTCGAAGGATTGAATTTTACCGAAAAAGAGGCGGCATCCGGCATCGCCTACGCCCATGCCCGAGGGGTCAAGGTCAATGTCGTCCTGAATACCTTCCCCCAGATCAACGATCCCGACATCTGGTATCGCACCGTGGATCTGGCAGCCAGGATTGGTGCCGATGCCATCATTCTGGCCAACCTGGCCCTCCTGAAATATTGCCGGGACAAGTATCCAGATCTTCCCATCCATCTGTCGGTGCAGGCCTCGGCCAGCAATCAGGCCGCCATCAATTTTTATCAACGCCATTTTGCCATCCAACGGGTCATTCTCCCCCGGGTCTTGACAGTGGCCGAAATCCGCGATCTGCGCCAACAGGTCCAGGTTGAACTGGAAGTGTTTGCTTTTGGCGGACTGTGCGTCATGGCCGAGGGACGCTGTTATCTCTCCTCCTATGTGACCGGCGTCTCACCCAACATTGAAGGGGTTTGTTCCCCGGCCCGCGCCGTCCGTTTTGACAACAGCCAGGATAAACTCCAAACCCGCCTCAACGGCATCCTCATCGCCCAGTATGCCCCCGATGAAGAGGCGGCCTATCCCACTGTCTGCAAAGGGCGCTTTGCAGCCAATGATCAGATTTATCACGTCATGGAAGAACCCGGCTCCCTCAATATTCTGGCCATGCTGCCGGAGGTGATCGCCTCCGGCGTGGCGAGTCTCAAAATAGAAGGACGCCAACGCACCAAATCCTACGTGGCAACCGTGACCCGCATCATGCGTCAGGCCGTGGATGCCTACTATGCCGATCCGGATCGTTTCCAGGCCAAGGGAAGCTGGCTCAAAACCTTGAACGCCACCTCCGAAGGAACCACCTATACCCTGGGAACCTATCAGGAAAATTGGCAATGAATGGATCCATTTCCGGAAACCTGTCAGGAGAATCGGCCATGACGGACCTTGTTCAGGAGAACGGCTGGTCAGGAGAATCAGCCATGACGGCCCTTGTTCAGGAGAACGGCTGGTCATGAAAATTGCCATCGGTCCTGTTCTTTACGAGTGGGGAAAAAAAGGGATACGGGATTTTTACCGGCGCATGGCTGATGAGACAGCGGCGGATGTTCTCTACATCGGCGAAGTCATCTGTTCCAAACGCAACCACCTGACCCCGGACGAAATGGCTCTTCTGGCCGAAGAACTCCGTCCCTCAGGCAAGGAGATTGTCTTTTCGACCCTGGGCCTGGTCATGAGCGGGGAAGAACAGGAGTACATTCAACAGGTGGTGCAACAGGCCACCCGCCTGGGCATCCTGTTCGAGGCCAATGACATGGCCGGAATTGCCATGGGCGAAGGACACCCCATGGTGGCCGGACCCCACATCACCACCTACAACCCGGAAACCCTCGATTTTCTTGCAGAAGTCGGTGTGCGCCGCGTCGTGATTCCGGTAGAACTCTCCCAGGCCATGATCGCCGGTCTCATCCGGCAAAACCGCGCCCGGGTACAGGTGGAAGTGTTCGCCTACGGTCGGCTCCCCCTGACGTTTTCGGCCCGTTGTTACACGGCCCGGGCCTTCCATCTGCCCAAAACCAACTGCCAGTACAAATGCGGCGATTTCCCCGATGGGATGGTCATGAAAACCCAGGATGGCGTACCCTTCCTGAACATCAACGGCATCCAAACCCTGTCGGAACGACTCTGCAATCTCGTCACCGAAGTGGAACAATTGGCCACCATGGGTGTGGACATGATCCGTCTTTCGCCGCAAAGTCGTGACATGACAGCCATCGTGCAGGTCTGGCAGGAGCGTCTGGCAGGCCGGATGGACGCCGCCGAGGCCCTGGCACGCCTGAATGAAATCAATCACCAGGAACCTTTCTGCAACGGATATTTTCATGGCCGGGCCGGCCTGGAGTTTGTGGCCCCCCGCCCGGTCAAACCGCACCTGACGAATGAAGCCCCGACTTCCGGAGAGTGAATCATGCAACTTGACAACAATCTGATCGATCAAATCACACAAAATGTCCTGGGAATATTTGAAAAAGTCGGAGCAACCCGCGATGAACTCCATCGCCGGATCCACGACGCCGTCAAGGAGGCCATCGTCCATTTTGATATCGTGACCCGGGATGAGTTTGATGTCACCGCCGAACTCCTCAGCAAAACCCGCATCAAAGTGGAAGAGATGGAAAAGAAAATTGCCGATCTGGAAAAGCTTCTGGCCGTCAAGGGAGATGACGAACCCCAGACGGAAGCCAAATCCAAACCGGACAAGGTTGCCAAAAAATCGTAGATCAGGCAGCGAATCAGTCACGCATCGAGCAGGGAGAAAGAGTCATGCGCAAGGCCTATCTGGCGGGAACCTGGGTGGAGAGCGGCAAGAGCCAGGATGTCATCAATCCCTACAATGGTACCGTCGTGGACCAGGTGGTCCAATGCACCCCGACCGAGATTGACCGTGCCCTGGATGCCGCCGTCGCCTCCCTGGAAGAGACCCGGAATCTGGAACCCTACCAGCGGGCCGATGCCCTGTGGTTTGTCGTCAACCAGCTCCAGGAGCGTCAGGAGGAGTTTGCCCGTCTCCTGTCACAGGAAAATGGCAAAACCCTGGCTGAATCGCGTCTGGAAATGGCCCGGGTTATCGCAACATTCGAAATTGCCGCCGGAGAAGCCACCCGGGTTTATGGAGAGGCGTTCGATCTGGGCATCAACCCGATGGGTGCCAAACGCCGTGCCCTGGTCCGCCACTATCCGGTGGGGGTGGTTTCAGCCATCGCCCCCTTCAATTTTCCCCTCAATCTGGCCGTACACAAAATTGCCCCGGCCATGGCCGTCGGCTGCCCGGTGGTCCTGAAACCCGCCTCCAAAACCCCGCTGACCTCCCTGCTGCTCGCCGAAATCATCCAAAAGTCCGGCTGGCCTCTGGGGGCATTTTCGGTCCTGCCCTGCGACCGGGCCGCCGGGCAAATGCTCGTCGAGGACGAACGCATCAAATTGCTCTCCTTTACAGGCTCACCGGAAGTGGGCTGGAAAATGAAACGCGACGCCGGCAAAAAAAAGGTGGTCCTGGAGCTGGGCGGCAATGCCGGTCTCATCGTGGATCGGGATGTCCGGGATTGGGATTGGCTGATCGCCCGGGCCATCACCGGAGCGTTTTATCAATGCGGGCAGGTGTGCATTTCAGTGCAGCGCATCTTTTTGCACCAGGAGATCATGGGCGAATTTCGCGCCCGCTTCAAGGCCGCTGCCGAAGCCCTGAAAATCGGCGATCCCCTGGATGAATCCACCACCCTGGGACCGATCATCGACCAGGCCAACCGGGAACGCATCGTGGCCTGGATCCATGAAGCCCTCGATCTGGGAGCCAAACTGGTCACCGGCAACACCATTGCCCCGGTCGGCGTCGGCAACAGCCTGAGCGCCACCATCCTGGAAGAAGTCGATCCCCATTCCCGCATCGCCGCCGATGAAGCCTTCGGCCCGGTCGTCACCCTGACCCCGGTCAGTTCCATGAACGAAGCCTTTGCCCTGGTCAACAACTCCCGCTTTGGCCTGCAATGCGGCATCTTTACGAATGATTTCAACACCGTCATCCAGGCCCTGGACACCCTGGAAGTGGGCGGCGTCATCCACAACGATGTCCCCTCCTTCCGCGTGGACAGCATGCCCTACGGTGGCCTCAAGGACTCCGGCCTCGGTCGAGAAGGGATCCGCTACGCCATGCGCGACATGCTCGAAGAACGGGTCCTGGTCTATAAACGTTGAACTCGATCCGGAATCCAGGTACATGACAGGAGCTTCCATGACCATAGCCGAAGAAATCTACGAACGTGCGCTGCAACTGCCAGAAAATAAAGCAGAGGTGGTACTGAATTTTATTGGTTACCTGGAAATGGCGGCGATGGAAAGAAAGAGCAATCATATTCAAGAAAGCCTTGCCATGACAGACAAGTTGAAAACCTATTCCACAGTAACCATCCCAGTCATCGTGGACGAAGCACCACCTGATGATTGGCCTGAACCTATTCATGTCGATTCATGGGACGACAATATCGACCTGAGCCGGAATGCCTTGTATGGCGATGATGGACGATAACGCCCTGTTTTTGGATACCAATATCCTCGTTTATGCCGCCGTGGGAAAATCTTTGCATCACAAAACATGTGTCAAATATCTGGTCAATAAGCGTCGATCCAACACGAAACTTGTTATCAGTCGTCAAATCCTGCGAGAGTTCATGGCGGCACTCTCCCGCCCACAAAAGGCCTTTTCTCCCATTCGAAGAGACAGGATCGTGCGTATGGCGCTTGCATTTCAGCGCCGCATGGCTGTTTGCGATGATCATGCTTTGGTCAGTACTCATCTGGTACAAATTTTCGAAGAATTTCCGGTAGGTGGCAAGCAGGTCCACGATGCCAACATTGTCGCCACCATGTTGACCTACGGTATGTCAACCCTGGTCACCTATAACGTGACCGACTTTCGCCGTTTTGATGGACTTATTCGTTTGGTCACACCAGGGGATGTTGCAGAAGAATAACGCATGACCCACCCCCGGAATCCGCTGGTCCTGCTCCTGAGATGCGCAGGAAAGTGAGCCATTGTGATTTTCATGTCCGTGGCACATAATCGCGAACTGCCGAGAGTCGGTTGCCTGTCATCTGAACTGCCACCAAGTTGCATTGGGAGGTTCGTCGTGAGCAATAAGTCATTGGAAGCCACTGTGGATCCTGAGCTGGTGCGAAAGTGGATCAGCGATATCGGGTCGGATTCCACGGCGGCCGTGCCGCTGCTGCAAGCCATTCAGACGGAGTATCGCTATCTGCCCCGCACAGCCATGGATCTCGTGGTGGGGAATACGAGCATTACCGCCAGCCAACTGTATGGTGTCGCCACTTTCTATGCCCAGTTTCGTTTGCGCCCGGTTGGTCGGCACATGATCAAGGTATGCCACGGAACGGCCTGCCATGTCAGTGGTGCAGACCGGGTGGATACCGCCATTCGCCAAATCCTCGATCTGCGGGAACCGGATGCGGATACGGCTGCCAACGGCAGCTATACCATGGAAAAGGTGGCCTGCATCGGCTGTTGCAGTCTGGCCCCCGTCATGTTGATCGGCGAAGAGGCCTTCCCCCACCTGAAAGGGGCCGATGCCCAACGCTTCATCCAGAAACATGCCAAGGGTGTCGGAGAAGCACTGCCGGGAGACGCCGGAAAAAATGATGCCGGCGACGCGGCCCACGACAAACCAGGCAAGACGAAAAAAACCATGGAGGCGCGGCCATGACGACCGGTAAAGGGATGACCATCACCATCGGTGAGGGAACTTGCGGTATCGCCGCCGGTGCCCGCGATGTGGCCAACATGTTGGGACAACGATTCCCGGATGCCCACATGCGCAGCGTCAGTTGCATGGGCATGTGCCACCAGGAACCCCTGATCGAAATCACCAATCCAGACGGCAAATCCTTCCTGTATGGCAAGGTCAACAAAAAAAATCTCCCCAAGATTGTCCATTTTCATCGGGGAGAAGGAGAGTTGCCCGTCGGCAACTTCATCCGCTCCACGGATCAGCCGGAAACGGAAAAATGGTCCTACATGGGCAACCAGACCCGTATTGCCCTGCGCAACGTGGGTCACCTGAATCCCACATCCATCAGCGAAGCCCGGGCCAGAGGCAGCTATCAGGCCATCGAAAACATCCTCCAGGGTGGCATCTGCCCGGAAGCGGTTCTCGAAGAGGTGAAAATTTCCAAGCTGCGCGGACGGGGTGGTGCCGGCTTCCTGACCGCCACCAAATGGGGCTTTGCCCGCAGCGCCCCCGGTTATCCCAAATATCTGGTCTGCAACGGCGACGAAGGTGACCCCGGTGCCTTCATGGATCGCTCCCTGCTGGAAGGAGACCCCCACTCCGTCCTGGAAGGAATGCTGATCGCCGCCTACGCTATCGGTGCCAGCAAAGGGTACGCCTACATCCGGGCAGAATATCCCCTGGCCGTGCGCTATTTCGGCAAGGCCATCGAAGATGCCCGGGCCGCCGGTTACCTGGGCGAATTCATCATGGGAACCGACTTTTCCTTCGATATCAAAATCAAGGAAGGAGCAGGAGCCTTTGTCTGCGGTGAAGAGACCGCCTTGCTGGCCTCCATCGAAGGCCAGCGCGGCATGCCCCGCATCCGGCCACCCTTCCCGGCCATCCAGGGCCTGTTCGGCAAACCCACCATCATCAACAACGTTGAAACCCTCGCCAACCTCCCCTGGATCCTCAAAAACGGCGGCAAGGTCTATGCAGCCATCGGCACGGAAAAAAGCAAGGGAACCAAGGTGTTTGCCCTGGCCGGTGCCGTCATGCACGGCGGACTCGTCGAAGTACCGATGGGCATGACCATCGAACGGGTCATCAACGAAATCGGTGGCGGCTCCGCCTCCAGTCGGCCCATCAAGGCAGTCCAGCTCGGCGGCCCCAGCGGCGGATGCATCCCGTCCTCCCTGTTCAACACCATCATCGACTATGAAGCCATCAACGCCACCGGTGCCATCATGGGTTCAGGCGGCATGGTGGTCATGGATTCCCAATCCTGCATGGTGGATATCGCCCGCTACTTCCTCGACTTTACCCAGGTCGAATCCTGCGGCAAATGCACATTCTGCCGCATCGGTACCCTGCGCATGAAGGAGATTCTCTCCAAAATATGCGGCGGTCGCGGTACCATGGAAGACCTCGAAATTCTCGAAGACCTGGCACCCCAGATCAAGGACGCCAGCCTCTGCGGCCTGGGTCAGACCGCACCCAACCCGGTCCTGACCACCCTCAAATATTTCCGGGAAGAGTACCTGGCCCATGTGCTGGACCATCGGTGCCCGGGCGGAGTCTGCAAAGCCCTGATCACCCATACCATCAACCAGAAAGAGTGTACCGGATGCACCATCTGCAAACGGTACTGCCCAGCCGAATGCATCACCGGCGAGTTGAAAAAACCCGAAACGTGGTTCATCAACCAGGAGTTGTGCATCAACTGCGGCATGTGCAAGGAGGTCTGTAATCCCGAGGCCGTCATGGTGGAGTCGCTCGGCTTGAAAGCGGCCCACTCCCAGCCAGCGAGGGCGTCCGCATGAGCAACAAAATCACCATTACGTTGAACGGTCGCTCCACCGAAGCGGCCCCTGGTGCCACCATCCGTGACGTGGCAGAAGCCCATGGCATCCACATTCCCACTTTCTGCCATGATGACCGGCTGAAACCTTTTGCCTCCTGCTTTTTGTGTGTGGTGGAAGTGGCCAATGCCCGGACACTTCTCCCTGCCTGTTCGACCAAAGTGACCCCCGGCATGGTCATCGACACCGACAGCGCCAAAGTGACCGCCAGCCGCAAAACCGCCCTGGATCTGCTGCTCTCCGATCACGTCGGCGATTGCGTCGCCCCCTGCGAAGCGACCTGCCCGGCCAATATCGACATCCAGGGATATGTCGCCCATATCGCCAATGGCGACTTTGCCTCCGCAGTCCGGTTGATCAAGGAACGCAATCCTCTGCCGGTGGTGTGCGGTCGCATCTGTCCACACCCCTGCGAATCCCAGTGCCGGCGGGGTCTGGTCGATGAACCCGTGGCCATCAACCCCCTGAAACGGTTTTCCGCCGAATATGAACTGATCAACGGACCTTTCGTCCCCAAACCAGGTCCTGATACCGGATACAAGGTGGCCATCGTCGGCGGCGGACCCGCCGGACTTTCCGCCGCCTTCTATCTGCGCAAAATGGGCCATGGCGTCCACATTTTCGAAGCCCTGCCCGCCCTGGGCGGCATGGCCCGCTACGGCATTCCCCGTTTCCGGTTGCCGTGGGATTTGATGGACAAGGAGATCCAGGCCATCCTGGACATGGGCGTGTCGGTTTTCCATAACCAGCGCCTGGGACAGGATTTTACCATCAGCGACCTCCGGGCACGCGGTTACGGGGCTGTCTTGCTGGCCATCGGTGCCCACAAGGCCAAACCCATGCGGGTCCCCAATGAAAATGTCCCCGGCGTCATCGGCGGGGTGGATTTTCTGCGCAAGGCCGTCCTGAACGAACCCCTGCACATTGGCGCAGGAAGCCGGGTTGCCGTCATCGGTGGCGGTGATACCGCCATGGACTGCGCCCGCGTGGCCCGCCGGTTGGGGGCCGAAGTGGCCCTGCTCTATCGGCGCACCAAAACCGAAATGCCCGCTCTCCCCATGGAACAGGAGGAAACCCATGAGGAAGGCGTCGATATTCAATATCTGGTGGCTCCGGTCGAAGTTCTCCTGAACGAAAACGGCACAGCGCGTGCCCTGCGCGTCATCACCATGCAACTCGGTGAACCCGACGACTCGGGACGCCGCAGTCCGGTGCCGGTTCCCGGCAGTGAAAAGGATCTTCCCTTCGATCTGATCATCGCCGCCATCGGCCAGGATCCCGATCTCTCCTGCATCAGCAAAGAGACGGACAAGCTCAAGACCACCCGTTGGAATACCATCATCTATGATGAAAAAACCAATGTGACGAGTGTTCCCGGTGTCTTTGCCGCCGGGGACTGCTCTTTCGGACCCGATATTCTCATTCGGGCCATTGGCGAAGGTCGCCGGGCCGCCATGGCCATCGACCTGCACCTGAACGGGGCCGAGGTCCGTCTGACCAGCCAGTACACCATGTCCAAGGGACGCCTGGCCGATCTCGATGCCGCCGATTATCAACCCAGATTTGTCCACAAAAAGCGCGCCAGAGAAAGCACCCATCCCCCGGAAAAAAGATTGACCAATCAGGGTGGTTGGGCATCCATCAACGAGGGTTTGACCCGGGAAGAGGCCATGGCCGAAGCTTCCCGCTGCATCCTTTGTGGTTGCGCAGCCCGTTTTGATTGCGACCTGCGTCACTACTCGACGACCTACGGAGCCACCGAACACCGCCTCTCCGGCGAAAGACGCTCCTATACGGTCGATCAGCGTCACCCCCTGATCACCATCGAACCGGACAAATGTATCACCTGCGCCAGTTGCGTTCGGATGTGTTCAGAGGTGCGGAACATTCATGCCCTCAGCTTCATCAACCGGGGTTTTGCCACCCGGATCGGTCCTACTTTCGACGATCCGCTGCCGCAGACCGGCTGCGATGCCTGCGGCATGTGCGTGGATCTGTGTCCCACGGGTACGTTGACCGTCAACTTCACCCAAAGTACCGGTCCCTGGGTCAGCATGGCCCGGCAGACCACCTGCACGGCCTGTAGTCGCGGCTGTGGTCTGGAAGTGCATACCGCCGATGGCCGGGTGGTCAAGGTGCGTGCCATTGATGGCGATCCGGTCAATGGTGCCAACATTTGCGCCGAGGGACGCTTCAGCTATCGTCTCATTGGCGAAGAGCCTGTCGCCGATCCGGAAACCGCCATGGGCCGGATCGAAGATATTCTCAATCATGCCGATCATCCGGCAATCGTCCTTTCGCCCTTCATGACCGTCGAGCAGACGTATCTTGCATCCATGCTCGCCCGGGCCAAAAAAGGCAACCTCTACTACCAGACTGGAACAGAGATTGCCGGTCCCGTCAAACCCTTCGGAAAATTCCGGGGCGAGGCCAACGTGTCTCTGCTCAAGAGGCTGGGTGCCGTTCCCTGGAATCCGGATCTTCGCCCCGATGTCCTGATCATGGTGGGAACCACGGTGGAATCACCTCATGTGGATGTGACACGCCGCATCCTCATCGGGCCTTTCCGGGGCAATGCGGTTGTCGCCATCTATCTCCAAACCGCCGATCCTCTGGAAAACTTCGGCTCGTATCTGAATCGGGACGGTCAAATGGGCCGGATACGCCCGGTCCTGGGCATTACGGGTCCCAATCGCAGTATCGTCAAGTTCATGGCCCGTATGCTCAATGATCCGGATGCCAGCAAGATGGAAGTCCTTCAGCATCGGCTGATCCGGGATGTCCCCGAGCTGGCTCCCATGCTGGTCCTGAATGGCGACCATGTGCGCGTGGTCCAAACCACCCTTCCCCCGGTTCTGGAGCCGGCCATGCCCTCTCTGCGGCAAATCCGGTTCAAGGAACATATGCAAAAACTGAATCTTGCCTGGCCGTGATGCAGTCGCTCAAATTGTAGTCTGTCGCTGTTTCTCGCCTTGCCCGCAAGCACCCCGTGTAATGAATTATGCGGGGTGCTTCGGGTGAGGAGCCTCTTGTTTGTTCATGTGGGTAATCAGGACCTGATTTTCTTGTTTTGGTCTGGTATTCAAGTGTACAATCATGATCGATTTTGAGCGTACAATTGGGTTTGACTGGGATTCAGGTAACAAGCGGAAGAGTGTTGATAAGCACGGAGTCAATCAGGAGGAAGCTGAGCAGGTCTTTTTCAACCTCCCGCTTCTGTTGGTGGAAGATATCCAGCACAGTCAGGCAGAGCAGCGTATCCACGCCCTGGGAAAAACGAAGTCTGGACGCTTGCTGCATGTAACGTTCACACTGCGTCATCATTCGACGAGAATCCGGGTGATCTCTGCACGCGACATGAATCGAAAGGAGCGTCATGTTTATGGCCAAAAAACTCAGGCCAATCCCCGCCTTTCAGAATGAAGCCGAAGAACGACTGTTCTGGGAAGCCAATGACTCCACGGCCTATGTCGATTGGGAAAAAGCCAAACAGGTACGTTTTCCCAATCTCAGGCCGTCCACCCAATCCATTTCCTTGCGACTGCCCGTGGATCTTCTCGAACAAATCAAGGTCGCCGCCAACAGGCAGGATGTGCCTTATCACGCCTTGATCAAAATGTGGCTGGCCGAAAAGGTCAATGCATGACCTAGCGTTGCTTGTCCGCCGGTGGCTGGCTGAAAAGATCGTTACGTGACTTTGCGTCGCTCGTCCATCAATTGTAATCGATCAGCCAGACATCAACGAGATCACCGGTATGCATCTCTGTCGGTGGTGGCGGCAGGACGATGAAGGCGTTGGCCCGGCTCATGCTGGTCAGAATGCCTGATCCCTGGGCACCAGTGCTTTCCACCCAGGGGCCATCGGCATCAAAGTGAACCACGCCGCGCTGAAAATCCATGCGGCCATGTTTTTTGACCAGACGACCGCGCAGGGGCAGGCGCAAGCGCCGATCTGGTTCCGGCGTGGCACCCATCATGTGCAGCAGGGCCGGTCGGACCATGAGCAAAAATACCGCCAGACAAGAGACCGGATTGCCCGGCAACCCAAAAAATGCGGCCTCTCCCAGACGACCATAAGCCTGGGGTTTGCCGGGTTTCATGGCGACCTTCCAAAAGTCAATATGGCCTTCTCTGGCCAGTATTTCCTTGATCAAGTCGTAGTCTCCAACGGAGACACCTCCGGTGGTGATCACCGCATCGGCACTGGCGACCCCTCTGGCCATGGCGGCCTGAATCTCTTCCCGGTCATCACGGGCCAGTCCCAGATCGACGATGGTGACTCCCAAAGCTTCCAGGGCGGTTTTCAGGGTGGTGCGGTTGCTGTCATAGAGATGCCCGGGCAACAAGGGGGTCCCGACAGGTTGAATTTCGTTGCCGGTGGACAATACGGCCACCCGGAGTTTTTCGGTAACCGTGATGCTCGTGCAACCCAGGGAGGTCAGCAGGCCAAGGTCGGCGGGTGTCAAGCGACGCCCCTGTTCCAGGACCAGGGTACCGGTGCGAATATCCTCGCCGGCCCGGCGAATGTTTTGTCCGCTGCGTTGGTCGGGGGGAATGGTGACCTGGTTGGCTTGGCGTTGGACATGTTCCTGCATGACGACACAATCGCAGCCGGCGGGAATCGGGGCACCGGTCATGATGCGCACGGCTTCACCAGCAGCGAGGGGTTGGGTCAGACGGTCACCGGCAGGCAGGTCAGCCACCACGGTCAGGATTGTCTCCCGGGTCGGGGATAAATCGGCCAGGCGCACGCCGTATCCGTCCATGGCGCTGTTGTCGTGATTGGGCACATCCAGGGGCGCGGTGATGGGCATGGCCAGCACCCGGCCCAGACCGGCAATCACATCAATCTGTTCGGTCCGACCAGTGGGATTGACTCCGGCCAGGACCCGCTCCCGGGCTTCTGCGAATGAGATCATGCCATACCTCCCCTTGAAGTACATAAAGTGGTGAGAATACCATATCCTTGTTCGATTTTGGATCAAAATCCCAAAAAAATAAAAACATGAAAGTGAAAATTTGGCTGTTGACTCTCTACGCCAAAAACGAAGCGGAAGAGATTCCCTCAAATGTCCTGGCAGAATTGCGGAAGGAATTGGAGAAATGAAAAAAAGAGACATTGGGCAAGAGTTGCTGGAAGGAGTCCGGGCCATCAAGGCAGGAAAAGGCAAATCAACTCAAATAGCCATACCCGACCCCCGCGTGGTGCGGGAAAAGGTTATGTTGTCCCAGTCAGCGTTTGCAGGATTGCTGGGAGTGAGTGTGCGTACTGTTCAAGATTGGGAACAGGGTCGGCGTATTCCTTCTGGTCCTGCTGTCTCTCTTCTGCGGATTGCCAACCACAATCCAGAAGCATTGAAATGGTTTACCTGATACCGAATGGCTGGTGCCTGATTGCATGTCAAATTATGGCCTCAAGCCCTTTGCGCTCCACGATGGAGAGGAGTTTCAGGCAGGTACCTGTCGGCTTTTTCTCCCCGCGCTCCCACTTGCTGACATAATCCTTGGTCACGTTCAAATAGTGGGCAAAAACAGCTTGGCTGACCCCCTCACGCAAACGCAAGGCACGCACATCATCGCCAGTAAAATCATGAATTGGCGTCAGGCAGGAAAGATCGAAACTGCGCATCGTTTGCTTGTCAATAACCCCGGCATCGTACATCCCGGCTGCCGTTTCATGGATCGCCGCGAAGGCATCACTGTCGATATCATCCCGATCTTTTTTTGAAAAACCATAGACAAAGAAAGGCAGGCAAATTTAGCAAACAACTTGTTTTTGAAAATACGCATACCGGTTCACCTAGACCACATCACCCCCCGTCCTCAACGTATAGTTCTCAGAGCTACATTTCAAGCTCAATTTTCTGCTTGGCACTCCAGCATTGAAAAAAACGATCCACTCTACTGAAAATCCATCTGGTAATAGATGATATCATCCTCGATCCGGCTGGTGACTTTCAGGCCGCTTTTTTCAAACACGGCCCGCATGAGCCGGTTTGACACGAGGGTTTCGGCGGTAAAGCCCCGGATGCCGTTACGTTTGGCAAGGGTGACGAGATATTGCATCAAAAATTTCCCGATCCGGCGACCCTGCCAGGCATCGCGAACCACAAAAGCCACTTCGGCGCGATTGGTGATCGGGTCGAGATAGTATCCGCCCACGGAAACAATCTGTTCGCCATAGCTTTCCGGAATGACGCCGACCAGGACCACATCCTTGCGGTGATCAATATAGACGAATTGTTTCAGTTGCTGGAATGAAAACCGTTTCAGATTGCTCATGAAGCGTCGATACACCGAAACCTGGGAGAGGGAGTAGAGCATTTCCCGAATGGAGGGTTGATCGGTGGGAAGGGAGGGACGCAGGAGAATCTGGGTTCCATCGTCCAAAAGCAGGGTGGTTTTCAAGTCGCGGGGCGTGATGAGGGTTTTGCCATCCACTTCGGCCAGCTCCGGATGGACATAGTAGCGGCGAATCGCTTCCTGGAGCAGGGTGGCCCGAAAGTTGGGATGGGCAATGCTGATCATGGCCATGGCCCGTTCCTGGATGCTTTTGCCATGCAGGTAGGCCACCCCATGTTCGGTCACGACATAATGAACATTACCCCGCCCGAGAGAGATGCCCGCCCCTTCCCGAAAACGCACCACTATCCGGGAAACATTGCCGCCATCCGCCGTGGCCGACAACACCACGATGGATTTGCCACCCGGGGCATGGGTTGCTCCATGACTGAAATCCACCAATCCCCCAATCCCCGCATGAAACCGGGCACTGATGGCATCGGAACTCACCTGCCCGGTCAAATCCACCTCGATGGCCGTATTGATGGCCACGAGGTGACGCTGGCGGGCAATGATGAAAAAATCATTGACATACTCCGTGGGATGAAACGCAAACAGGGGATTGTTGTGGAGCAAGTCGAACAATTTTTTGCTGCCCAGGGCAAAACTGGTCACGATGCGCCCCGGATCCAGGGTTTTGCGGGTCCCGGTAATACACCCTTTGGTCACCAGATCGACAATGGTATCACTGATCATTTCGGAATGGATGCCCAGATCGCGTTTGTCGTCCAGAAAAGGGAGGATCATCTGGGGCAACTGACCCAAACCCACCTCAAGGGTGGAGCCATCTTCCACCAGGGCCGCCACATGCCGGGCAATATCCCGGGTGATCGTGTCGGGTGGCGGCAACACATACTCGCGCAAAGGTTCTTCAAACGGGACCAGCCAATCCAGATCCTGCACATGCAGGAAACCATCACCCAGGGTGCGGGGCAGGTGCGGATTGACCTGGGCGATGACCAGGGCGGCATTGTGGGCAGCACTCTTCACCACATCCACAGCCACACCCAGACTGACCATCCCCCGGTCGTCGGGAGGGGTCACCTGGATCAGGGCAACATCCAAAGGCATCTGGCG
>JADGCO010000020.1 GCA_015228935.1 Magnetococcales bacterium
TCCAGGAGGAAGGGCTGTGCCCTTCCTCCTGGTGGGGTTTGGGGCGAAGCCCCAATAAAGTCTTTCTTCCTGATTTGTTTTATCCGAGAGTTTATGGACAGCCTCGGAAAAACTCATGGGTGGTGTTCCTACCCGGCCCGGAATTTTGTCACACATGGATGGCTTGCATCGTTATCAAGCCAACAAGGTTCGAACGGTCGCGATGACCTGTTCCTGGTCTTTTTCAAGGAGACCTGTCGAACAGGGTAAGGTCAGAATGCGCGGGGCAATCGATTCGCTGACGGGTTGGGGTGTGCGTGGCGCGTGCCGATAGGGAAGCTGTCCGTGGATGGGCTTCCAGAAGGAGCGGGCGGCGACACCGGCCTCTCGAAAAGCTTGATACAATTGTCGAATCGCTGCGCCATCCAGCGTTTCGGGCAGTAGATATCCGGAAAACCAGCAGGCGCTTTCCGCCCACTCCGGCACCGGAAAAGGGGTGATTCCGGGGAGTTCATGACAAACGGCGTTGTAGCGGGCGCGAATGCGCTGTTTGGCGGCCACCAGGGTGGGCAGGCGTTCCATCTGGGCGCACCCCACGGCGGCCTGGAGATTGGTCAGGCGATAGTTGAATCCCACCCGGTCATGGTCATACTCTTCGCCATGGCGGGCGGTGGTGGTGAGATGCCGGACCAGGTCCAGCAAGGCCGGATCATCGCCGGCCACGGCCCCGCCACCGCCACAGGTGATGGTTTTGTTGCCATTGAAGGAAAAAACCGTCAAATCGGCTCCCAATGCCCCAATTGCCCGTCCATGACTGCGTGCCCCCAGGGCTGCCGCGCCGTCGGCCACCACCGGCAAGCCATGCTTTCGTGCCAGGGCCACGATGGCATCCATGTCTGCCGGCGTTCCCAGGACATGGACCGGCATGATGGCGGCCACCCGGCGTCCGGTGGGTTTATGGATCACGAGGTTGTCTCCCCGGCGTTCCGTGCGTTGGCACAGTTCGATTTCCAGCAATTCCGGATCCAGATTCCACCCTTCCTGGTCCACGTCCAGCAACCAGGGCAGCGCCCCGCAATGGGCCACGGCATTGGCACTGCCAATGAATGTATAGGACGGCAGGATCACGAGATCGTCCCGTCCTACCCCGACCGCTGTCAGGGCGGCATGCAGGCCGGTGGTTCCTGCCGAAGTCGCCACGGCCCGTGCCGTCCCGGCGGCGGCAGCCACCAGGGTTTCAAAACGATCCACAAAGGGTCCTACCGACGACACAAACGTCGATTCCATGCACTCTTGTAAATATTTTGCTTCGTTTCCCGTGAGATCCGGCACGGCAAGAGGTATCATGACCTTTTCCCCTGATTCGGCTCGCTGAATGGTCGCGCATGGACTCTGCCACGCTCAAAAATCTTTTGGCCCAGGGAATAAATTCGCAAAAAGCAGGCCAACATCAGGAAGCCGTGACCCTCTTCCACTCCATTCTCAAAGAGGTTCCCGGACATCCCTATGCCTGTTATTTCCTTGGCTTGTCGCTCATGGAGACCGGGGATCCGGACCGGGCCATGGAGGTACTCAGCCGGGCCATCGTCGGTTATCCCGAGGAGGCCCTGTTCCATCAGGCCCTTGGGACCCTGCTCCAGAAACAGGGTCTTTACCACCCTGCCCTGGAACGGTTGCACGACGCCATCCGCCTCGCTCCGCAGGATGCGAATAATTATTTCCTGGCTGGCGACGCCCACATGGATCTGGGGCAATTGCCGGAAGCCACCACCCGGTTTCGGGAGGCTTTGCGCCTGCAACCGGATTTCAAGGAAGCCGCCGTCAATCTTGGTTTGTGCCTGAAGGCTTTGGGGGATCTCGATGCGGCCCTGGGTCTTTTTGACTTTGCCCTGACCCTGGATGCCGATCATCTGCCGGCCCAGCTCAACCGTGCCCTGACCCTGCTCATGGCCGAGCGGTATGCCGAAGGGTGGCAGGCCTACGCTTGTCGTTTTCATCTGCCCGAGATTCGGGAACAGATGCAACGCCTTCCGGCGGATCTTCCTCTCTGGCGGGGCGAACCCCTGATCGGCAAAAAACTCCTCGTCGTCGCCGAGCAGGGATTTGGTGACAATATTCAGTTTGTCCGCTACCTGCCCCTGGTCAAGCAGCTTGGGGGGGAAACGCTCCTGGAGTGCCCCGTTGTTCTGGAATCCCTGTTTCGGCAGCTTCCCGGCATCGACGCTTTCACGAATCGCATCCACGTTGCCCAGGATGGTCAGGGGTGTGATTATTATTGTCCATTATTGAGTCTGCCCGGCTTGTTGGGTACGACCCCCGCTACCATTCCGGCCTCGGTACCCTATCTCCATCCAGATCCGGAATTGCTCGAACTCTGGCGTCCCCGCATTCCTGGGGAGGGTTTCAGGGTGGGGCTTTTCTGGGAGGGAAAGCCCCTGCACCGCAACGATCTGGCCCGGCGGCGCTCCTGCCGTCCCAAAGACCTGGAACCTTTGCTGGCCTTGCCGGGAATCACCTTTTTCAGTTTTCAGATGGCCGATTCGACTGCGCCGACCCGTTTTCGAGCCAAGGTGAAGCAACCCATCGACCTGGCGGAACATTTTACCAATTTTGCCGAGACTGCTTCGGCCCTTTCCCTGATGGATCTTTTGATCACCATCGACACCTCCATGGCCCACCTGGCCGGAGCCATGGGCAAGCCCGTCTGGCTTCTGACCCCGTTTGCCCCGGATTGGCGCTGGCGTCTTTATGGCTCCGACAATCCCTGGTATCCCACCATGACCCTGTTCCGCCAACAACAACCCGGACGCTGGGATCAACCTGTCCAGGAGATGGTTGAATGTTTGCAAACCCGAAAAGCATGAGTGTTCCCACAATCACATCCATCGTTCAGGAACATGGACAGCAGTTTCCGGAGAAAATTTTCTGCCGCCTGTTACAGGAAGGGAGTGAGACAACCCTGACCTATGGTGCCTTGCTGGAGCGGGCCGGGTCTTTTGCCGGACTGTATCAGGCCCATGGTGCCCTGCCCGGAGAGATCATTCCCATTTTTCTGCCCCACAGCCTGGATCTTTACCCGGCCTTTCTGGGAGCCATGTTGGCCGGCTGCATTCCCTCTTTCATGCCGCCTTTGACCGTCAAACAAGAACCCGGACTTTACTGGGAAGCGCATCAAAAACTGTTGCAGCGCATGGAAATACGCCTGCTGCTCGCCGACCAGCGGTTGGCCGATGATGCGGATAAACTGCACTTTCCCCGCGACAAAATCCTCCAACCCGGACAGGCGCAAACGTTGACCCAGCCACCGGTTGCGGTCACCCGTCAGGCCGAAGAGATTGCCTTTTTGCAGCACAGTTCCGGGACAACCGGCCTGAAAAAAGGGGTGGCCCTTTCCCATGCAGCCGTGTTGCGGCAGGCCGCCGCTTATCGTCGGGCGATTGACCTCGGCCCGGAAGATGTTGTCGCTTCCTGGTTGCCTCTTTACCATGACATGGGGTTGCTGGCCTGTTTCATTATTCCCCTGCTGGCCGGGGCGACCCTGGTGACCATGGACCCGTTGGCGTGGGTCATCCACCCCGAATCGTTGTTCGAGGCCGTGGAACAGCATCGTTGCACGCATCTCTGGATGCCCAATTTTGCCTTTCACCATCTCTGTCGCACGGTGGATCCTGCCCGACGCTCGTTTGATTTATCAAGCCTGAAGGCCATCATCAATTGTTCGGAGCCGTGCAAGGCGGAAACCTTTGCCTTGTTCAGCCGGACTTTTGCCCCATTCGGCATCACGCCGGAAAAATTGCAGATCAGTTACGCCATGGCCGAAACCGTCTTTGCCGCCACGCAAACCCCCCTGGGCAAAGCCGTACAACCCCTGGCCGTCGATCAACAATCCCTGCTCGAACAATCATGTTATCATCCACCCTCGGATTCCCGCCCAATCCAATACCTGATGCCGGTCGGAGCCACCCTGGAAGGATTGGCAATCTGCATCATGGCAGCGGATACGCCTTTGGCGGATGGACAGATTGGTGAGGTGGCCATCCGGGGCGATTTTCTTTTTTCAGGCTATTTCAGGCTGCCCGAGATGACCGCCCAGCGACTCAGGAATGGCTGGTATCATACCCGGGATTGTGGCTTCATCCTGAATGGGGAACTCTACATTACGGGTCGCCAGGATGACCTTTTGATCATTCATGGCAAAAATATTTATGCCCACGATGTGGAGCAGGCCATCAACCCCATACCCGGCATCAAACCGGGGCGGGTCGTCGCCGTCGCCCGATTTGACCCGCTCCTGGGCAGTCAGGAGCTGATCATCCTGGCCGAAACCATCACGACCGAGGCCGAAGTTCATAAAAAAATCAAAAAAGAGATCGCCGCCACCCTGGGTGCGATCTTCAACATCACCTCCCCAAAAATCCGGTTGGTGGCCCAGGGGTGGCTGGTCAAAACCACAAGTGGCAAGATCAGCCGGGAGAAAAATTTGGAGAAATTGAATCAATAAATTGTTCCTGTTTTTCTGCGTCAAGTGTAAAATAGTGGGTTGGACAGCGTTTATCAAAGTTTACCATGTTGAGTAAAAAATATGAATATACCTACACCGGTTGCTAACGATGCGGCGATTCATTTATTAAACAATATCGCAGAATTCAAGCCTGGCATGCCAGTTTATGATATTCATGTTGAAGGGTGGAAAGCAAAAATCAGAAGATTGTATCGAGAAAACAAAACAGACAGAACCAATTTTCATATTGTACTTGGAATGTCGGCTTTGCATCAAAAAGATGAGCAGGAGGCTTACAATAATCTAAGAAGCGCAATTCAACTAAAGCATAATTCTTGGTATGTTCATCAGTGTTATTTAATTATGCTTTTTGCTTTCGGGCGCATAGAAGATGTGGTGGATCACATACTTCTTGTTCGTGATAGTTTTCCAATGGAGGGACATTCTATTTATAATTGGTTATTAAATACAGGGTATATAGATAATGAAAAATTAGGAAATCATCTATTTCCTAACGTGTGCAAGCTGGCGCATATATGCAAGAGGAACAATATACTTTTGAGTATGGTTAAGCTTGGGCATTTAGAAGATGATCACGACAGGTGGTTTAGGTATAGTTTTCTACTAAATGAATCACCAGAGACGACAAGGAAAATTCAGGAAGAATGGCATGATTTTATGATTGATCAAGATATTAATGTTCTTGGAGATCATAAAATTAGTATTAGCGTTGAATCTACTGATCTGTCAGTAAAAATGGTGTCTGATCAATACCATTATTAGGAAAATAATAGTGAAACCGTCTGAATTTCTTAAGCATGCAGAAAAAATATTTGAAATGAAAGGTGATGAAGCTGCGATGCGTAGCGCATGTAGCCGTGCATATTATGCGGCTTATCATTCTTGCAGAATCCTTATGAGGTATATAGATGCCAAACCATATAATACAGAAACGGGAGAGCATCAGAAACTTATAAGCCATTTTACTAATTGCATATCTCTTTCCGAGCCTATGAACACAAAGGATAATGTTAAATCAATAAAGAAAATCGGACATATGCTGGGAGATTGCCGAAATTTACGACATGATGCTGATTATCATTTAGAAAGTGTCTTTTTAGAGGTAAATGCCGAGTCGGTTATTGTGAACGCGCAAAATATCATCAATAAAATAAAAGAGTTAAATTCAAGCAGGTAGTGCTGAATTCAAGGTTGTGGTATCAATTTCAGGCCTTGATCGTTATTTTGGCCACAGGGTGAAATATCCGCTCTCCTGCTGTAAATTCAGGATCAAGACGCAAGGTGACAATCTCCCTGGTTCGTGGCGCGACAAGCCGGGCATTTGCGAACCAATGGGCCTCGGGCATAAAGGTATCAGGATCAGCAGTGATGGAGGATTCTATTTCGGTGTCGGTCATTGGTTCTACCGATTGAGGCAATTCGTGTGGCATGGATTTAATCTTCACTGGTTCCAGTCCTTCTTGCGCTAAATCCAAGCTCTTGGACAAATTCATCCAAAGAGACTCCTCCCCCATCCCGTTCATATTCCTCCAGGGCAAGGCGAGCTGCGGCGATGTCTTGTCGATCCTCTTCCATTTCCTGCAAATACCGCTCAATGGCATGCACCACCAACTCGGTGATGGTCCCACCGGTCTCTTCCACCATCGCATGTAACTGTTTTTCCATGGTGTCTGGCAACGTGACAGCAAGCACGATTCATTCTTCCTGGCTGGCGTGAAACCCATTTGGTGCGAAGATAGCACATTTTTTTCATTCGTTCTGTACTCCATGAGGTTTGCACAGGATGTCCCCGGTTTGAAAGAAGTAATTTAGGCAATTTGCAGTTTTTCTTGTTAATATTAAATTATATTAATAATTATATGCATCCAATGTTGGATTTTCAGCGCGATTTTTTTGATTTTGCTTTCGTTCAATATATTGAAATTGTTAGATATTATTGCATAATTTTATTGCGCGACGCAATTCATTGGTTACAAATGGTTTATAGTTTAATAATTTTTATTTGTAAGATTAAATTTTTGTTGCAAATGCAATTATTATTTGGTAATCTAAATCAAATACTAGATTATTTAGTTAATAAGGTTTTTCAGTAGTGTTCTCTCTGTATAAGGTTTAATCTATGGGTGTGGTTTTTTATATATGAGAAAGCCTGTTTTTCTAATGGTCTAGGTGGTATGTTATTAAATACATTTAATTTTTTTCCGGGTTTAGAAGTTTCTCTGTTTGTCATGTGTCCAACGTTATGGAGATTCAATTATGGCATCTGCCTTTACTCATATATTTGAGAACTTTGATAAAACTCTTGACAGTGCAACGATAGATTTGTTCAGGATGTCTTTTGAAGGCTCATTAAAGCATCGTGAGGATGATTTGGTAAATGAGTTATCATCTCTTACCAAAGACAACTATGAAGATCATCCGGATATAAATGGTTACGAAATGCACCTTGAGGATTTAATAGGTGAAGTTTATACAGTAAGAAAACTTGGTTATGAGCTATGCGTGGTTGCCCTGTATAAACAGATTGAAATTCACTGCAAAAAAGTAGTAAAACATAGTGGGTTATATGGTGATAAACAGACGTTAAATATGCGTGAACTAGAGAAAATGCTTCCTTTTAAATTTAATGTGCTTCCAGAATTTTCGGCATATGAGGAGCTGCGCCTACTTAATAACATCATAAAACATAATGGTTGTGTGACAGCAATGTTGGCTAAAAAACTCTCGTCATGGAAAAGAGACGCGGAATTAACCGATCTTGATAAAAGCTATGACCGACTCTTGCCACTTGTCAAACTGTTTGTGAAAGGGTTTGCATTAGAGATTCATAAAATTGCAAAAACAAGCAATAAATAGGAATCCGGAATTTGGGCACTATACCGATTTAACTTTACAGCTATAAGGTAAATAGGTGTGGTGTACCAAGATTTATGGAAATGAATGCTCCAGGAAGTTGTCAAATGTGGTTGGTCAGGACATCAGGAAATGCAACCCATTTTTCCACTTGGCTTTTAATCACGGAACCTCCTCGTCTGAAGTGTATTCACACCACGTCTTGATTTTTCGTTTACCATCATAGGGAACCGCCAAACCATCCTTGATCAGCGAATCACCCAAGTCTATTCCGTCTGCCACGACCCTGGCCACAATGCGAAAGTATTTATCTCGTCCGGTTTCCTTCAGGGTGATGCGTTCTGCTTTTCCCAGCAACTGTTGTATCCTCTCTTTTGTTTTTATGGCGACCATTTTTTCCATTGGGCACTTGGCACGAATTTCCGGGGCATCAATGCCGCGCATGCGCACGGGGATGTTTTGCCCCAGAAGAGGATGCACACCAGGAATGTCAAACCGTATGGTGTCTCCATCATAATTGCGCAGATAGATGACGCCTTCCATGTCACCATAGGTTTGTTTTCCGTTGCCGGAAAATGCTTTCAGAGATGGGGAAAATATCAATATTTCCAATATGATGATCATGATACGCATTCGAGACCAACCTTGCAACTGCCGCGAGCCATGGGTCTGGTCTCTATACTAAGGACTCCTTAGTATCCTTGCAACAGGTAAACTAAGAAAATCTTAGCCCACGTCAACGAACAGGACATGGGCTGGACTGGGGATGGCAAAAACACCGATACCAGAGCGACTCAAGGAAGCCAGAAAGCGGGCGGAATTCTCCCAGACCGAGCTGGGGGTGGCTGCTGGAATGGATCCATCCGGGGCAAGTGCCAGGATGAACCAGTATGAGCGGGACAAACATGTACCGGATTATCAAACGTTGAAAAGGATTGCCGGTGTCCTGGGGTGTCCTGTTCCCTACTTTTACGCCGAGGATGACACCCTTGCTGAAATCCTGTTGCATCTGGGACGGTTGGACGAATCCGGCAAGGCTGCGCTGCTGGAGGAGTTGAGAAAGGCGTCCCGGAAGGCGTCTTGTCTTCAGCCTGATACCGCGTGATTGATGGATGCGTTCATTATGACGAAGTGGAATTGGACGAGTCCGGCAAGGCTGCGATGTTGGAGGATAGGTGATTCGCTTCTTCTGTCCTTTGATTTTGACAAATTGACTCAATCGGCCAATTGGACTTGTTTTACCTCTATATTTGAATGTACAATGACGGTGTACTTTATTGAAAGGTATGCGCCTGATGTTGGTTTATCTCGATCTGTGCTGTTTTAATCGGCCTTTTGATGACCAGGCGCGGTTGCTGGTTCGTTTGCAGACCGAGGCCAAGCTGCATGTACAGTCCATGATTCGCGAAGGGAATCTGAAATTGGTGTGGTCGGCTGTAATCGACCTGGAAAATGCGGCCAATCCCGACGTGGAACGCCGCATGGCAGTAGCATACTGGAAACGATTGGCGAATGTTGATATATCACCTTGTGAGGATGTCGAAAAAATGGCTACGGCATTTTCCCTCAAGGGAGTGAAACCCATGGATGCCCTGCATGTGGCCTGTGCCATCAAAGCCGGTTCGGATTATTTTCTGACAACGGACAAGGCATTGCTGCGAAAATTGGCGTCGGAAACGTGCGTGCGTAGCATTGATCCCACAGATTTTGTGCGTAACCTGTCAGGAGAAACACATGCGAACTGATTCCGAAATCCGTGTTCATGGGATCCAGGTATTGGTGACTGCCATGGGAGAGGTGGAAGCCGAAAGATTCATCACTTTGCTCAATCGGGGGCGTTTTGATTACACGGAGTGGCGTAAAAGTCAATGGGCCGGCGAAACTGTCGCGACCCTGATTGAGTCTGTGCGCATGCTTCAGCAGAAGCAAAATCCAGAATTGGATCAAAACTGAATCGAAACAAGTTGCATCGCATGGGCAAGGAAACCGGAGCGGCCTGGTTTGCCAAGTTGATGTTATTTTGGAGACTATTATAGTCGTTTTGGATTTACTTTTTTTATAATGAAAGTGGACGGGATGATTTATTGATGATGGCTTCCTCTTTCCTGGGATTTGATGGTATAATGATCGCTTGATCACTATAGCACCATGCCAGACAGAATTCAGGAGGAGAAAGAGCGAACCGCCATGTCAAAGTTTGTCGTCAAGTCGGTCAAAACAAAGTTTATATCTTTGTTTTTATTTATGCTTTTGCTGACCTTGTCCGGAAGTGCCCTGGTATCTTTCAAGGTGACCGAGGATGCCATGGTGGAGAGTGCCCTGGCGGCCATGGACAATGTGAATCTGGAACTGGCACATCGGGCAGCAACGTTTCACAACAAGGCCAGGAGTGATCTGCTTCTTTCGGTAGAGAACGAGGTTTTCAAGGAATACTTTTCCCATCCGGATTTTTTGGCGGGGGTGCGTCGTGATGCCAAAGGCGTCATTCAATTCTCCGAGGCGCAAAAATCGCTGAGAAACAGGATAAACTCCTGGTTGTTGTCGTTGCAGAAGCGGCTTCCCATTGTCGAATCCTGCCTGATTGACCGGACGGGTCAGGAACACACGCGCGTGACCTATGGCAAGATTGCCCTGGATGAGGATTATTCGGACCGTGAGAACACTTTGCCATTTTTCCAGTCTGCCATGAATCTCAGAGCTGGTGAGGTCCATATACAGTATCCTTACATGTCCCCGGAAGCCAAAAAGTGGGTTTTTGCCTATGTTACCCCGATCATTCTGGAAAATGGGGAGAAACCGGGAATTTTACATTATGAATTGCCGGTATCGCTGTTTCAGGATCTGCTGCGGGGTGGGGATATCCATGACAGGAGTGAACAGGATCGGAGTCGATTGTTGATTTTGGATCCTGCGGGCCTGATCGTGGCGGACAGTCGCCAGAAAATTTCCCTGGACCAAAGATCCGATGCTGTGGTGGGCAAGGAAGATCCGCTGGCAAGCTCTCTTCCCAACGTCAGCACCATTGATACATCGGAACGTTTCCAGGCTCTTTTTGCCCGCATTCGGCAGGGTGAAACCGGCTCCGGCTGGTTCGAGGCACAGGGTGAACGACAATTCATGGTGTTTCGGCCTCTGACAACCTTTGGCTGGAGCGTGGTCCATATGCGTCCCTACCATGCCCTGTTGCAGGGGAAAAGGTCCCTGAATGAATTGAGATTTTATTTTGCTCTTGCCGCAATTTTGTCGCTGTTGGTGGCTGCGGGTGTCATATGGTATTTTTCGCGCCGGATTACGGAACCCTTGCACAGTCTGACTGGTTTTGCCCGGAAGATCGCCTCGGGCAACCTGGACTTTACCATGCGGGTCAGGGAGGAGACCCAGGATGAACTGGGTCTTTTGGCCCGCACCTTCAACCAGATGGTGGAAACCCTCGCCAGAACGACCGATTCCAAGGAGTTTACCGAGGGTGTCCTGATGGGCATGGTGGATGGGTTGCTGGTCCTGGATATCGAGAACAAAATTCATCGTCTGAACCCGGCCATTCTGGAGATACTTGGTGAGAGTGAATCCGGACTCATGGGACGGCACTTTGATCAGTTGCTGCCCGATCCGGTATTTGCTGCCGAAATGTTTCGGGATTTGTTGGCCGGCAATCCGGTACGGGCGCGGGAAAGCGTGTTTGCCACGACAGACAGGCGGGTTGTTCCGGTTGCCATTTCGAGCAGTTTGTTGCACAAGGAAAATGGCGCAATTGCCGGGGTGGTCATCCTGGTGCAAAACATCAGTCAACGCAAGGCCGACGAAGAACGCCTGTATTTTCTGGCCAATTACGACCCCCTGACCGGATTGCCCAACCGGATCCTGATGCAGGAACGTCTGGGACAGGCGCTCACCCGCATTCCCTGGCGCAAGAAAAGGCTCGGGGTCATGTTTTGTGATCTGGATCGTTTCAAGATCATCAATGATACCCTGGGCCATCGGGCTGGCGACGAATTGCTGAAAACCACGGCCAGCCGCCTGCTGACCTGTGTCCGGGACGGTGATACCGTGGCACGCCTGGGGGGGGATGAATTTGTCATTCTATTGCAGGATGTCGAAAAGCAGGAGGATATTGTCCAGATTGCCGACAAGATCATTCAAGCCGTCTCCCGACCCATGATCCTGGAAAAAGGGGGGGAAGTCGTTGTCACGACAAGCATCGGTATCAGTTTTTCCCCCGATGATGGCAATACCGAAGAAATATTGCTGAAAAATGCCGATATTGCCATGTATCATGCCAAGGATGAAGGGAAAAACAAATATTGCTGCTACTCTGCGGATCTGCACAAAAAATCCTCGACCCGTCTGGGACTCGAAGCCGACCTGCGCCGTGCCGTCGAACAGGGAGGGTTTCTGGTTTATTACCAGCCACGTCTTGATCTGGGCAGGGGCCGGATCATGGGGGCCGAGGCCCTGGTGCGTTGGCAGCATCCAGAGAGGGGCATTGTACCGCCCGGGGATTTTCTCTCCCTGGCCGAAGAGTTGGGCGTAATCGAAGAGATCGACCGCTGGGTATTGAAGGAAGCCTGTCGGCAAAACCGGGTGTGGCGCAGACAGGGGTTTCCTGCCATTCGCATTTCCGTCAACATGTCCCATCGGCTGTTTCGGACCCCGGGACTGGTGCAGGTCGTTGCCCAGATGCTGGATGATCATGAACTGGAAGCGGATGCCCTGGAGCTGGAGCTGACCGAGTCCATTGCCATGGACGAAATTTCCAATTCCATCCAAATTCTCCAAAGCTTGCGGAAAATGTGGATTCATCTGGCAGTCGATGATTTCGGTACGGGCTACTCTTCATTTGCCCATTTGCGGAAACTGCCCGTGCATGTTTTGAAGATTGACCGCTCCTTCATTCGTGATATTGCTGCCGATACCCAGGATGCGGCCATTGCCAAGGCCATCATCGACATGGGACACACGCTCAACCTGCGTATCACGGCAGAAGGGGTGGAGACCGAGGATCAACTGCGCATCCTGACCGCACAAGGGTGCGATGAAATTCAGGGATACCTGATCAGTCGGCCTGTCATGGCCGCCGATTTTGAAAAATTATTCCACCTCTCCCACCCGCCCCGGAAAATATGAATCCGTACCGGGATTTATTCCACCTGTCCCGCCCGCCCCGGAAATAAAGACCGATGACGGGTTTGTTTTCAACCAGGGCTTATTTTTTTTGCCAATTTCCTCCGGCGCTTTGCAACCACCAGCCGCTTCTGGCTTCCTGCCGCCATTTTTCGGCAAACACGCCACGGACTTCGCCGGCCCATTCCGGATGGTCATTGGCCTTGGCAATTTCCTGGTAGAGTTCTTCCCGGTCACGATTTTCCGCTTCGAGCAGACGCCGGACCTCGGCCCGGTCGTGGATGGACAACCCTTCCTCGGAGCGCAGGACCAGTTTACCGTGGGCATCGATTCCCACGGCACCGTTGTCCATGAAGGGAATAATCCGCCCGGAACGTTCCCGGATACGCTCTTTCAGGCTGCGGATGGCGGCTGTCGAGACATTGATGTCGGCGGCCTGGACCGGAGCGACCAGGATATCCAGAAAGGCCGTCAACAGGCTGGCCGGGTTCAAACGGCTGTGGGGAGGGGGAGGGGAGGCAGGAGGCGAAGCCGGAGATTTTTCCCTGGCAGGTGGTTTCTGCCCCTCGCTGCCCCAGACCTCTTTGACAATTTTTTCAGCGGCATCCTGCATGGCGGGAGCCGGAAAATAAATGTTGACTGTGACACATGCTGCCAACAAGAGACCAAGAGCCGTCAGGCCCACTTGCAACACACGTTTGTTCATTGGTTTTTCTCCTCATTGTTTTTCATGTCGTCAGCCTGACGGATGCGTTGCAAGCGATTCATCATGTCTTTCCAACCAATCACCGAACTGTGGATGACCACATTCACCCTGGGAGGCAGGAGCGATCCGGCAACCAGATGCTGTTCATCGCCATCTGCCTGGGGCATGCCGTGCAGATGGAAGGTATCGTGACGCAGTTGGCAACGAAATCCCAGGGCACGATAGCCATAATCCTTGAACATCGACAACAGGCCGCGTTGTAAAAACCCGCTGCTGCCGGAGCCGAGAAGATTGATTTGCTCGATGGCACGCACACTGATCCGTTGCGGGGCGGAACTTTCCACCGAGGCCATTTCGGCCTTGAAGGCCACCGGCTCGCTGCCAGCCATGATCAATTCCTGCACCGATCCGGACAGGGTTCCCTCGATACGGCCCACTTCCATGAACTGGGTCAATTCACCCAAATCCATGCGATCCAGATCCATTCGTGCCCGCCATTCGGGAAGCGTGGAAGAGAGTCGATCCCCTCCCAGATCCGACAGACGGACCTTGCCCCCGAACAGGTGTGCCGTCAAGTCGCCTGTCGTCGTCAGCTTGCCGCGTTCAAGAACGATTTCTGGAAATTGACCTGTCACCTGTCCCTGGACCAGAGGTTTGTCAGCCTGGGCGACCACAAGTTGGCCCAAATCCAGATGGTCGATCTCCAGGGCAAGGGAGAGGCGTGCCCGGTCCAAGCCGACTGCGTCCAGACGGGCTTTTGCGAGGGTCAAACTGCCTCCGGCCAGCGGCACCACGACATCCCTCGCCAGCCGCAGGTCATCGCCCACCATGCCGGGTTGGGCGGTGATTGCAGGAATGACCAGCCTCCCCAGGTGAATATCGCGCAGATGCAGGGAGCCATAAAGCGGTTGGGTGGCAAACGGCAGGTCAAAATCCACTCCACCCACGCGGAAATCGTCGCCCGCCCCGGCAAAAAAACCGTTTTCCAGGCGGAGATTTCCCTGTAACTCCGGGCGTTCACGGGTTGGCAGGAGACGCCAGGCCAATTCACCGGACAGAAGCCCCTGCATCTCACCCCTGGCCAATACCGGCAGGGTCTCTGCCAGGGGTTCGCGCAAATAATCATGCAACACCTTGCCGAGATCCAGGCCGCTGAAACGGGTCCACCCTTGCAGAGGTTCGTGTGGCTGCACATCGACGCCCGCATGAATTTCTCCCAGGGTGGCACTGGTCAAAACGCCCGAGCCGGACCAGGTGCCTTTTTTGATCTGACGCCAGGCAAGATCCGCGACCACATGTTCGGCGTGCAGGTTGCCATAGAACTTGTCCGCCAGCCACTCCCCGGCCTGCACCTGCAAGCGGCTTTTCAGGTTCCAGGATGTTTTTCCATCCCCGTTCAAGGTTCCGGACAACCCACCTGCCAGCCCCTCCACCAGGGCATCGCCGGAACCGCCCGAGTGCCACACGACATCCCGAAACTGGACGGCGAATTGCCCTTTCCAGATGGCAGCCGGGGTTTGTGCGGCGGAAAATGTACCGGTCAGTTTGCCGGATCCCCTGGCGGGTACCTGTTCCGGGGTTGTGGCGGCAGCCTGGAAATGGTTGACATCCAGGTGCAGGGAGCCGGAAATTTTTCCGGATGTCGTTTGTTGCACATGCAAGGAGGTGCGGATGTGAATATTTTCCAGGTGCCACGGTCCCTGGGTCAGGCTGGCATCCCGGATGTGTATCCGGTCTATTCCCACCGGCAGGCCTGGCCAAACGGGCTGTGTGACTTTGGGGGCAGAGGTTTTACTGGTGTCTTTTGCATGTGGCAGAGTGATCCGGAGCTGATCCAATTCGAGGTTGGAGAGAATTCCTTGCAGCAATAAACCGGGCTGCATTCCCAGATGCAAGGCGGCCAGGGTCAGGGTTGTGCCATCGGGTGCCACGCCGGTTACCTCACCCAGATGCAGAGTCGGCCAGGGCTGCATCCAGCCGACCTTGTTGACCGTGACCCGCCAACCCGTTTTTTCCGCCAGTTTTTCCAACACCCATTCCCGTCCCCAGGTGCTGAACAGACCCGCGCCGATCAGGATGACCGACAAGGAGAGGAGCAGCCCGCCGATTCCCAGGAGAGTGGCCAATATTCGCCAGGTTTGGTACCTGAATCTGTTCGAGCCTGTGCCTATTTTACGCACTTTGACCTTTCCAATCCCGTCCGCCATCCCCATAAAATACCCGATCAGGATGGCATCCAACCTGCCTGACGCAACTGTGCCAGCAATCCCGAGTCGAAAAAAACCAAAAAAAGGGATTGCATTGGAAAAAAATTGGACTAGATTGGCACCATGATCTTTTTGGAGAGATTGGCCCGGTGCGGAGGAATCCCTTTGCCATGGATAAACTGATCAAGCCAACCACCTTTGCCATGTTGTTGATTGCCGCAGGGGCGACGGTGGCCATCATTTTTTGGAGATTGCACGGCGATGTCATGATTGGTCGGCGGTTGGTGGAAAATCATTGTGGCGTCTGTCACGATATCACACCGAACAAGAAAAACGAAAAGGGGCCTTATCTGTGGGGCATTGTCAATCGACCCGTGGGCGCTGCCCAGGGCTATAAGTACAGCCAGGCCTTCATGCGCCATGCCCAGGAACACCCCTTCATCTGGACCGAGGACAACCTGAACCTGTTTTTGACCAATCCCCAACGTTTTATTCCCAACGTCCGCATGTCCGAACATCGGGTGGAGCATCAAATCTCCTTTGACGGCATTGAAGACCCGGCCAACCGCCGCGACCTGATTGCCTATCTGAAGAGACTGCAATAAATGTAATATAATTTTTTGCCACAGTTTTTTTCAACACTCCAGCAGAATGGCCAACCCTGGCATGAAGCCCGCAGATCTTTCCCGACTTTTTTCAGATATCATCCAACCACTTCTGGAAAAAACCACCCCCCCGTTCCCCGGGCTTTCCGGTCTTTCCGGGAGTTCGTTGTCGTGGGTGGTTTCACTCCTGGCGCGTCACCGGAAAAAACCTCTGGTATTGGTGGTCGAATCGGCCACCCGGGCCGAGACTGTTTATCGGGAGCTGCTGTTTTTTTTGCAAAAGGCCATGCCGGCGCCGGAGCTGCTTTTGTTTCCGGCCTGGGAGATTTTGCCGTTTGAGCCTTTGTCGCCGTTTGGTCCCCTGGTGGGAGAACGGATCGCATCCCTGTACCGGTTGACGCAGATGTGCGGGATGGGACCGGTCCAGGCCGGCGAGGAAGCAGGGACCACTTCCGGTGTTGTCATTACCACGGTCAACGCGGTCATGCAGCGGCTGTTGCCGGCACCTGTTCTGGCCCGCCATGGTTTTACCATTGCCGTGGGTGATCGGATCGATTTGCCCCTGTTTCGGACTTTTCTGGCCGAGGCCGGCTATCGGGCGACATCCCAGGTCGCCGAGGCCGGAGAGTTTGCCGTGCGGGGCGGCATTCTTGATTTTCACCCGCCCGGCCATGAAGAGGCCGTTCGCATCGAATTGTTTGGTGACAACGTTGAAACGATGCGCCTTTTCGATCCGGTCACCCAGCGTTCGACCGATGATATTCCCCACATTCGCGCCCTTCCCGTCCGGGAAGTGATCCTGAACGAAGAGACCATCAGCCGCTTTCGGACCAACTATCGCAAACATTTCGGCAACGCCGCCACAGAGGGTGAAATCTACCGGCAGGTATCGCAAGGCATTCCATACCCGGGAATGGAACAGTATCTGCCATTTTTTTACGAAACCACGGCCACGTTGTTCGATTATCTGCCGGAAGGGAGCCTCTTTTTTCTTGACCCGGAGTTTGATGCCCTGGTCAGGGAACGCCACAACGAAATCATGGAGCGTCATGCCCATGCCCGGGTGGATCAATATCCCTGTGTGCCGCCGGAACAGTTTTATCTGCAACCGGAAATTCTGCCAAAGCTCCTGGGCGGATTTCCGGTTCTGGCCCTGCAACATGGGGACCAACCCTCGGCCAATCACCTCAGTTTCGGGTTTGAGCTGATTCCGGAATTTTTCCGTGGCCTGGAGGCGGAAACCAAGCCGGTCATGGAAAAAGTGGCGGAATATCTGCACCAGTTGTGGAGCGAAGATATTCGGGTCGGCATGGTGGTGCGGACCATCGGCCAGAAGGAACGTTTGCGGGAGCTGTTGGAGGACAAGAAAATCCGGGTGCGGGACATTCCGGACTGGGAGGCGATGCTCAATGCCAGTCCGGGGGTGGTCTATCTTTCCGTAGGCGATCTGATCGACTGTTTTTTGCATCGGCGTCTGCGCCTGGCCATCATCACGGAGGAGGCCATATTCGGCCTGCGCGTGCGGCGGCGGCAACTCGATCAACGCTATCTGGACCAGTTGATCGCCGGTTTTGCCGAGTTGAACGATGGCGATCTCGTGGTGCATGCCGATCATGGCATCGGACGTTTTGGCGGGTTGGTCACCCTGGCGGTGGGGTCGATCAAGAACGATTTTCTGGTCATTCTCTACGCCGATGACGACAAGCTTTATGTCCCGGTGGAAAATCTGGATCGGGTTGGCAAATATTCTGGTGGCGACCACGCCGTTCTCGACAAACTGGGCAGCGGCAAATGGGAAAAGGTCACGCAACGCGCCCGCATCCGCATCATGGAAATGGCCGCCGAGCTGGTGCAACTCCAGGCCCAACGCGAATCTGGACAGGGTTTTGCCTTTTCGCCGCCAGACCCCCTGTATCAGGAATTTGCTGCCTCCTTTCCCTTTGAGGAGACCCCCGATCAGGCGCAGGCCATTCAGACCGTCCTGGAAGACATGGCCTCCAAAAAACCCATGGATCGGCTGGTCTGTGGGGATGTGGGGTTTGGCAAGACCGAGGTGGCCTTGCGGGCGACGTTCCGGGCGGTGATGGATGGCAAGCAGGTGGCGGTTCTGGTGCCAACGACCATTCTGGCGCAGCAACATTTCGAAACCTTTTCCCGCCGGCTTGCGCCCTATCCGGTCAAGGTGGCCCTGCTCTCCCGCTTTCGGACTCCGGCCCAGCAGAGGGTCGCCATCGACGACCTGGCCAAAGGTGAGGTGGATGTGGTCATCGGTACCCACCGCCTGCTCCAGGATGACATTGAATTCAAGGATCTGGGGTTGCTGGTCGTCGATGAGGAACAGCGGTTCGGGGTGGCCCACAAGGAGCAGATCAAAAAATTGCGGGCCACGCTCGATATTCTCACCCTGACGGCCACCCCGATTCCCCGGACCCTCAATCTGGCCATGTCCGGCGTGCGCGATATTTCCATCATCGCCTCGCCGCCCACCAACCGCCTGTCGATTCGCACCATTGTGACCCAGTTTGACCGGCAAAAGGTGCGCGAGGCCATCATTCGGGAAATTTATCGGGGTGGGCAGGTTTTCTATCTGTTCAACCGGGTTCAGGATATCGACAAGGCCGCCACCATGATTACCGAACTGGTCCCCGAGGCCAAGGTCGGGGTGGCGCACGGCCAGATGCGCGAAAGCCGCCTGGAACGGGTCATGATGTCCTTCTATCGCCAGGAATTCAATGTCCTGGTCTGCACGACCATCATTGAAAACGGTGTCGATATTCCCTCGGCCAACACCATCATCATCCATCGGGCGGACAAGTTCGGTCTGGGGCAGTTGCACCAGTTGCGGGGACGGGTGGGACGCTCCCGGCATCGGGCCTATGCCTACCTGCTGATCCCGCCGCCGCAAACCCTCTCCGCCGATGCCCAAAAACGCCTGGAAGCCATCGAAAATTTGGGTGATCTCGGGGCCGGCTTCATGCTGGCCACCCATGACCTGGAAATCCGGGGAGCCGGCAACATTCTGGGCGATGAACAATCCGGGGAAATTCGTGAAGTCGGCTTCGACCTCTATCACCAAATGCTCCGGGAGGCCATCACCGCTCTCAAGGCCAACCCAGAGGGAGAGCAGGCCAACGATTCACCCCAGGAAATCTCCACCATCATCAATCTCCATCTCTCGACCTATATTCCGGAAAATTACATTCCCGACGTGCATCAGCGGCTCTCCATGTACAAACGGATTGCCCAACTGGCCACGCCGGATGACATTCTCGACATGCGCAGTGAACTGCAAGACCGTTTTGGTTCCCTGCCCGATTCTGTTGAGAATCTGCTCAAGATTGTGCGGATCAAGGGTCTGTGTCGTATCATGAAAATCGTCAAGCTGGAGGCCGGTCCCAAGGGGGGTGTCATCCATTTTCATGCCGAACCCAATATTGAACCTTCTGCCATTCTGGTCATGTTGCAGGGGGGAGCCGGCAACATTCGTTTCAACCAGAAAAATCGTACCTTGAGCCTGAAAAACCGGGATTGGGAAGAGACCGGTCGCCGCTTGACGGAGCTGCGGCAGTCTTTGGAAAGTCTTCTGCCCCACAACCAGACCGGGCGTTCCGATGCTGGCATGCCTGGTGTTGCTCCAGCCCCAACGGTTGGCGATCCGCGACAATTTTCTGGAAAACCACCAGCCAACCCCGCAGCCCGGCCCGCCGGCAAAACACCTGCAAAGAGATCAGGATAAGACAATCAATGGCAACTGAACCGGACAACGACTGGACCATTGCGGATTCTCTCAACCTGTACAATGTGCAGGGGTGGGGAATCGGTTTTTTTGGTGCCAACGATCTGGGGCATTTGACGGTCGCCCCGCTCCTGGACAGGGGTCCCACGCTCGACCTGATGGAGCTTGTTGAAAACATTCAGAGTCGTGGCATATCCCTGCCGGTTTTGATCCGTTTTTCGGACATTTTGCGGGTTCGCATCCAGACCCTCCATGCCTGTTTTCAAAAGGCCAGGGAAGATTATGAATATACGGGACATTATTTAGGGGTATACCCGATCAAGGTCAATCAGCAGCGACAGGTTGTGGAAGAGCTGGTCCAGTTTGGTCACAGCGTCGATATGGGGTTGGAGGCCGGTTCGCGTCCGGAACTCCAGATCGTCCTGGCCATGCTCGACAATCCCGACGCCCTGATCATTTGTAACGGCTACAAGGATGATGAATTCATCCGTCTGGCGCTCATGGGGCAGCAAATGGGTCGCCATATCCATGTCGTGGTTGAAAAGCCCCAGGA
Organism: Magnetococcales bacterium; assembly: GCA_015228935.1. Taxonomy (NCBI): domain Bacteria; kingdom Pseudomonadati; phylum Pseudomonadota; class Magnetococcia; order Magnetococcales; species Magnetococcales bacterium. Next base: position 20,283 of record JADGCO010000020.1, read on the forward strand.
GCTGACCAAACTTCTCCAGATTGCCGATGAATTGAATATCCGCCCCAATATTGGCCTGCGCGTCAAACTGGAGGCAAGTGGTTCGGGCAAATGGGAGGCTTCCGGGGGGTTGTTTTCCAAATTTGGCTTGACGGCCATGGAAATTCTTGAAGCCGTGGAAGCTGTGCAGTCCCGGGGCATGCTGGATTGTGTCCGCCTGTTGCACTTTCACATCGGCTCGCAAATCACGAACATTCGCAAATTCAAGAATGGGTTGCGGGAGGCCGCCCGTTTTTATGCCGAACTGCGTCGTCTGGGGTGTGCGGTTCAATACGTGGACATTGGCGGGGGCCTGGGGGTTGATTACGACGGCTCGCAAACCACCCAGGATTCGTCGGTCAACTATTCCATTCAGGAATATGCCAATGACGTGGTCGCCTATCTGCATGAGGTGTGCGAAAACGAAGAGTTGCCCCATCCCGACATTATTTCCGAGAGTGGCCGTGCCCTGACCGCCCATCATGCCATGCTCGTCATCAACGTTCTGGAAGTGGCCCGTTCGGTTCCTTTCGACAGACCGGTCACCACAGACCCCGATGATGCCCCGGAGATTCAGGAACTCTCCGAAATGCTGCACGACCTCAACCCCAAAAATGCCCTTGAGGTGTGGCATGATACCCTGGAACTCAAGGACGATTTTCAAAAAATGTTTGCTCTGGGTGCCCTGGATCTTGTCCAGAGGTCGAAAGGGGAACGTTTGATCCGGCAGATAGCTTTCCGTATTGAAGAGATGATCCGGACCATGGAAAAACCTCCACCGGAACTTCTTTCCACCATGGAGTATCTGATCGACAAATATTACTGCAACTTTTCCATTTTTCAGTCGCTGCCGGACCATTGGGCCATTGATCAACTGTTTCCGGTGGTTCCCATTCATCGTCTCAACGAACGTCCTTTGCGCATGGGGACGCTTCAGGATATCACCTGCGATTCCGATGGCAGCATGGATCGCTTCATTCATCGGGAGGGAGGGGCGCAAAATTCCCTGGAACTGCATGCCCTGAACCCGGGCGAAACCTATCTGCTGGGTGCCTTTTTGACTGGTGCTTATCAGGAAATTCTGGGTGATCTGCACAATCTGTTTGGGGACACCAACGTGGTTCATGTGTCGGTGGCCGAAACCGCCAAAGGGTGGGAGTTCCGGCAGATTCAGGCGGGTGAACTGGTACGGGATGTTCTCCGGTATGTTTCGTATGATCCTGAAGAGCTGGTGCGCCGTGTGGGGCGTTTTACCCGCAAGGCCGTCAGTGAAGGTCGGGCCAATCCAGACCAGGCACGCGCTTTTGTTCGTGCCTACGCTGCGGCCCTGAATGACTACACCTACCTGGAAACCAGTTAGAGGCTGTCTAATAACATGTTAATTTCAAAAAAAAAACGAATGAAAAACTGGGATGGAGGTCCAGGAGGAAGCGGCTCTGCCCTTCCTCGAAAATACTTGGAGGATTTATCCATGTCGCGGTGACTATGGATCACTGGATGTGAGTTTGATCAGTAATTTGTTCTGGACGGAATGTTGCGAGAGTTGCCATGACCCGTGTTGCGATCCCACATTGGAATATTGCCGGCGTGATACCACCAGTCAACTCGGCAAGGGGAAATTCTTCTGACCGTTCCCCATATCCGGTTTCCCTTTTGGATCTGGTAGAACGCTTTTCTACATCTCCGGAACGGATGAAGATTCTGGATGGTTTGTTGCGCTGCCGCGCAGCACTTCATGGTCTCGGTTTGACACAGGGTTTCCAATGGTTGAATGGCAGTTTTCTGGAGCATGTGGAAAAACTGGAAAAACGTTCCCCAAGGGATATCGATGTGGTGACGTTCTACCATTTGCCTCCTGGAGAGACACAGCGATCTTTGATCGAAAAAAATGCCACTCTGTTTGATTTACAGCAGTCCAAAAATATTTACTTTGTTGATCATTATTTACAACAAATGCGTTCAGATCAATTGGAACGCCTGGTAACCAAATCTGTCTACTGGTATAGCATGTGGTCACACCGACGTGACAAAAGCTGGAAGGGATATCTGCAAATCAATCTGGCTCCGGACGAAGATGCAGCAGCAAGAACCGGTCTTGATGAATCAAGTTTGTGAGGATGTGTTGCCATGAACATGGATGAACAACTGTTCCTCCTTGCCGAGCGGGGTGAATTGGAGCGAATGTTGGCCATGACATCGGAGGAGGATGTCATTGATCGTATAAGTCTCCAAAGGCGTCTGGAATTGGTCAATGCAGAACTGGAAAAGATTCCGGATTCCAGGCGAAATCCCTTTTGTGTCCAACTGACCTTCCGGGGAAAACCGGTGGTGGGCAGTCATGGCATCGATGCAGAGTTTGGTGTGGTCGCAGTACAAAGATTCACGGATGCCGTTGCGGCTTTTACGGCCAATTTTGCCAATCAGGCGGGTTTTCTCGGACAGCCTTTGACCCTCGGACAACCTTTGCCGGATCGTACCCAACGCCGTCTTTTGATCACAGGCACGGCCATTGGATCTTTCGGGTTTGAACTGGAAGAGCCGTTTCCAAGTCAAGATCCAGACCCGACCGTTTCAGCCACCCTTGCAACGGTCATGAAACATATTCAAACCGACCTGGATCTTGTTTCCCCAACTGAAACCGCCGTGAGACAAATGTGTGCCCTGATGCAGGCATCCGTTGCAAGTGACGATGACGGATTGGCCGATGTCATGGCTGAAGCGGATCCTTCCGCCATAAAAAAATTGCATGAATTTATCAAGTTTCTGGCAGATCGGGAAGCGGTTTGTGCTATTGCTTTTGAGCAACACGCTTTTCAATTTCGTGATGCAGAGGAGGTGCTTCGCAGTGTAGAACGGTTGAGTCAGGGCAATCTGCACGAACAGGAGCAAACCTTTTCTGGTCTTTTCATGGGTGTCTTGCCGGAAAAACGGGACTTTGAATTTCGTGTGCTGCCCGCCGACCGGGTCATTCGTGGCAAGGTGGGAAAATCGATCAATAATGTCTCTGCAATCAATCAATGTTTACACGGGCCAAGCCGGATCACGGTCCAGGCAATCCGGCTAGGCAAGGGCAGGCCACACTACCTTTTGTTGGACTATGCCGCAGAACCCCAAACCGGAGATGGATCATGAGTGACGAGGAACCGTTCAATCCTTTGCAGCGCCGTGGCACTCTGGACGAAATCCTGCTACGCCAACTCGATTCCGAGCAGCATTATTTTCGCGTCATTGGCGAATTGCGGTATTTGCTGAGAGGAATGCTTCAGGCTGATTCCACCGAGGCGGGTCGGGAGGAATTCACTCTGCGTTCCAGGATTTATCTGGGGGATCCCAGAATCCTGGACAAGGTGACGGCCCAACGACTGCTGCGGGAAAACTACAGAGATATGATGGGAGACCGGGAAAGGCTGGTCTGGTTGGAGGATAAGTTCAGGGAGATGGATCCTGCCGATTCCCAATGGCTGGGCATGCGGAATCAATGCATGCATGAGGATCCGGCCAATGAAGCGCCCATTCCCAAGCCTGGATCCGCCACGGCCTGTCTGATTTTCATCGAGCTTTGCCACGAGTGCGACAAGAAAGAAAAAACCCTGGATCTGCTCGTGAAACATGCGGCCCCGGTGTTGCTTGATCAAGGGATGAACGCGCCTCCGGTTCCCCCCCCCAAGATGGATGCCCGTCTGCGGCACATGCAAAAACTGGAGGAAGATCCAGAGTATCGGGACATGGTGGAGTCTTCTTTGGGAACGCTGAAAAAGATTGTGACCGAAAATCCCGAACTGATATCGGCCCTGCGCGATTCGCTCCGGATGACCCAATTCATCGGTTTTCCCGATGCGGCCAGAGTCAAAGAAGACCATGCCGTGATGCAGGAGGAGGTCGAGGCCCTGCTGCATGCCGTGGAGAGCGGCGAGATCGGCAAAAAGGATTCCGTCAATAAAACCAGGCATTGATTGGGCCGACCTGGAAGAAGCTCAACATCAGGCGCGTCTGAGCGGCAGGGCTGCCTGAGAGGCTGGTTCAAGGGACGGGTTGTTGTTTGTTCAAGAAGATCATCAATGAACAAACAATGCCTTGGAAAGCTCTTCAGCGAGTTCGGTATAGGCGACGGACCCTTTGGCCTGCCGGTCGAACCATACGGCGGGTTTGCCGTGGCTTTGGGACTCGCCAATACGGACATTACGGGGAATCATGGTCCGGAAAACCTTGTCGGGGAAAAATTTGCGAACTTCTTCTGCCACCTGCCGGGTCAGGTTGGACCGGCCATCGTACATGGTGAAGAGAATGCCTTCGACGGTGAGTTTGGGATTGAGGCGTCGCCGGATGATTTCAATGATCTGGAGGAGCTGATTCAGCCCGACCATGGGGAGAAATTCACAGGGCATGGGAATCAGGATGGTGTCCGCCACGACCAGGGCATTGACCGTCAAAAGTCCCAGGGAGGGGGGGCAATCGATGAGGACCAGGTCATAATCACCCAGGGCCGTTTCCAATCCCTCTTGCAGACGGTATTCGCGGCCAATTTCGCTGACCAGTTCCACTTCGGCACCACTCAGGTCCGGTGTGGCCGGGATGATGTGGGGGTAGGGGGGAAAAGGGATGGTGATGGCATCGGTCATGGTGCAGGAGCCGATCAAAACGTGATAGATCGAGTTTCGGCTTTCGCGGGTGTCGATGCCGAAAGCCGTGGTGGCATTTCCCTGGGGATCCAGATCCACGAGCAATACCTTGCGCCCGCTATCGGCAAAGGCTGCCCCAAGATTCACGGCTGTGGAGGTCTTGCCAACACCCCCCTTTTGATTGGCAATGGCCAAAATTTTTGCCATAACGTGCATCTCTCCTTAATTCCTGAACAGGTTGACGACATTACAAGATGATGCGTGTCCCGATATCCATCACCTGTTGCGGGGGAAGCTTGAAAAACGACGCGGGACTTTCAGCAGCATTGGTCAGGCTGAGAAAGAGACGCAGGCGCCAATTGGCCATGACGGCGTTGCCACCGGGTACGAAGGTGGCCTTGCCCAGGAAGAACGTGGCTTCTTCGATGGCAAAAGGCTCATTTCCCAGTTTGAGGGGTTTCATGGCCAGTGGAATATCCGGTTTTTCCATGAAGCCGAAGCGCAGGACGACCTGATAAAACCGGTTTGTCAACGGGGTGACTGTGAGACGTTCTTCGGTTGCGACATAGGGGGTGGGGGCGTTGCGCACGACCAGGATGATCACCGTCTCGCGCAGTGAACCAAACTTGCTGATGATCTGCACCAGGGGCATGGGGGTCAGATCCGGGTTGGAGGTCATGAATATGGCAATGCCGGGCACCCAGACAGGCCCTTCTTTCTCGAAACCACGCAAGAATGGAGCCAGGGGAATGCTTTCCTGGCGCACGGCATGTTCGGTGATGGTCCGGCCCTGACTCCAGGTGGACATCAGGAAATAGATGACGCCGCCCATGACCAGGGGGAACCATCCGCCATCCATGATTTTCATGACGTTGGCCGAGAAGAAAGCCAGATCAATGGTGAAAAAGAAACTGAACAACAGCAAGGTACGCAGCCAACCCCAGGCAAACATGGAGCGCAGCACAATCCCGAAGGCCAGGATGGTCACTGCGAGCATGTCCCCGGTGACCGCAATCCCATAGGCAGAAGCCAGATTGGATGAACTCCCAAACCCGACAACCACGCCCATGACCGCCACCAGCAAGGTCCAATTGATGGCGGGAATATAAATCTGTCCCTTTTCCCGATCCGAGGTGTGAATGACCGTGAGGCGCGGCAACAAGCCCAGTTGCATGGCCTGCTGCCCGGCCGAGAAAGCCCCCGAAATCACGGCCTGTGAGGCAATGACCGTGGCCATGGTGGCCAGCGCGACCAGGGGATAGAGACCCCAGGAGGGTGCGGAGAGATAGAAGGATTGGGAGGCCGCAGTCGGAACCCGCAGGACCAGGGCACCCTGGCCCAGATAGTTGAGAATCAATGCGGGAAAAACAAAATAAGTCCAGGCCCGGTTGATGGTCAGCTTGCCAAAATGGCCCATGTCCGCATACAGGGCTTCGGCACCGGTCACGGCCAGAAAGACCATTCCCAGCACCATCAGGGCATGGTGGCCTTGCGACAGGAGGTAGCGCACACCGAACCATGGGTTGAAGGCCTGCAATATTTCCGTATTCTGAATGATGTTGAACACCCCCAGCAAGGCCAGGGTGGTAAACCAGAGACACATGACCGGACCGAACAGGGCACCGACCTTCGATGTGCCTTTGTGCTGAAAGAAAAAAAGTATGAACAGTACGGTCAGGGTGATTGGAATGACGTAAGGTTTCAAGGCCGGAGTGGCCACTTCCAGTCCCTCGACGGCGCTCAGGACCGAGATGGCTGGTGTGATGACGCCATCGCCAAAGAAAAGCGACACCCCGAACATGCCAATACCCAGGACAATTTTATTGAAATGCGGGGAATTGGCGACGCGCTTCATGGCCAGGGTGGTCAGGGCCAAGGTTCCTCCCTCACCCTGACTGTCGGCGCGCATGATGAAAAATTGATATTTCAGGGAAAGGACGATGGCCATCGACCAAATGATGAGGGAGATCACACCCAGCACATTTTCCGGCGCAGGAACCGCTGAACCGTCTCGTCCGCCAAGGGCTTCCTGAACAGCGTAGAGTGGGCTGGTGCCAATGTCACCAAAAACCACACCAATCGAGGCAATGATTCCCTGCATCAGCCGCTCACGTCGCTGCGGCGAAAAATCGTTCATCTCCTGGTCCACTCCTGTACATGCCGTCAAGACTGTCGTTTCTGCTTGCACAGAATGCGCAGGACGGTACCCCTCAATGGCGCTCAGGTCAATGGACCACTTTGACCCCGTTCGCCAACTGACTGGAAATGCGGGTGTTTCAGATGGATTCTTGCCCGCCAGAGGGCATGGCCGGCAGCACGACGAAATGCCATTGGGGTTTGGACAGACGTTGCACGATGGTCATCCAGATGACGGCGATTGAGATACAAAACAGGGTCAGGGGTTTGCCTGCCACATGGCAGATGGCACGGGATGCCTTCGCAACCAGGCCAGGGTGTGGCGCTTCTACGATCCGGACTGGGAAGTAAAAGGATTACAAATATCAAGCCCGCAGACGGCCATTTCCGAGAAATCCTTGTCATTTCTTGTCGCAAGTGTCATATCTTTCACGAAGGCAGTCGCCCCGATGACGATATCTGCAAGCCCTCGGCTGCGACCACGGGCCATGAGTTCACCCCGCCACTGGCCTGCCTGAATGGCAATATCTTTTGTGACATCATGGATTACAGAAACCGCTTGCAGGTGAGAAAACCATGCACTCAAATCTTTGACATTTTTCCCTTGCGCGGTATCCTTTGCGATGCCAGATTGGATTTCGGTGAGTGTGATAACGCTGATGTTTGTGATGCGCAACCCCATGAAAAAGCGAGAAACGGCTTCATCAGGTTTACGTTTAGTCAGTTCGCTGACAATGTTTGTGTCCAGTAAATAGTCTTGTCCATAATCCTGACTTGTGTCACTCATGTTCTTGAAAAATCAATTTCGATATTATTGGCGACAAGTATTTCACGCAGCTCGGAAAACAACACCGCAGGACAGCCGGGTCCGAACAAAAGTCTTGGTAATTCTATGACGACGGAACTGTCAGAGTCCAGCCCCAATGTCCATGCGTATTGATCGCGGGTGATTGATGCCAGTAAAAACAGTTCTGTTGCCATCCGGGCCATGTTTGAGCGATATTCCATGGGAATCTGGTTCAGGGGAAATTCTTCAAGACTTGGCTCGGACTCCATCTGCTGCCATCTGTCAAGATCAAGTTCGGATGCCGGTTGGGGAGGAACCTCAAGATTAGCAACGTTTTTCAAAATAGTTCGCACGGTTGTGTAAGGCAATCCGTAGTTGACAACGACATGTTCAACGGCTTTCCGGGAATCCTGGAATTGATCAACAAAATCGAGCAACACATTTCTGGGACACAGGAAATAGGCGGCAAAGGCATTGGCGCGTTGCTCGACCTCGAATTGGGAATCGCTCATATGGCGGGAGACGTGTGCCATGGGACGACGCAGCCCGATGTCGGTCAGGGCATGACCCAACTCGTGGGCCAGATTAAAACGGCGTACCCATGGCAGCCTGTTTTTGGGAATTGCCTGGTTCAGGACAACCGTGACACCTCGGCTCTTGTCTGCGAACAGAATGCCTTCTGGTCCATTATGTCCGAGCAGACCGTCCAGCAGGGTCAAACCGGGAAAATGGTTTTTTACCAGATTCCGCATGGATGCAACGGGTTGATTGCCCAAGTTCAGGGTCCGCCGCAGGGCAATGGCCAACTTTTCCCCTTGTTGCCAGGGCAGCAGGGTTGCATCAGGGCGCGGAAGGTCAAGTTTATCGCGAGCCTCGATAAAGCGTTCCCACGAACTGGATTGGGACAAACTGTACTGGAGAGATTCCAGATTGCGGGCATCCTGGGAAAGCTGGAAAACCCGCAGTCGGGACTCTTCGTCCAGCTCTATGAATTCCCGTCGCAACGTCAACATGCGGACTGGTTCATCGTCGGTTGGTGTTTCATACAGCCCGGCAGAGTGTGGTTCCTTGGCCAAACGCAAGGTCCGCAATAGTCGATCTGTTTCTTGATTGCCGAGCGGTTTTCCCGCTGCGATTTCCTCCAGATTTTGGATGGTTATTCCTGCATCAGCGGCAACGGCAGCGGGGGTGATACCGAAGCCCTGGTACACCGTTCGCAGTGCGGTCGCAATCAATTTGCCTGCCGTTGAGTCCATACATCCTCCAAACGATGCTCATACGGTACACATCAAGAGCCAACTCAGTTTGGCACCATCCTGAAAGAATCAGCAAGAATCAGCAAGAATCAGCAAGAATCAGCAAGATTCTGCCATGACGGACATTCATCCGTCAAACAGAAAACAGCTTTGTGCATGTCCGGCAGGCCATGAGACTGTGTTTGAGCTGTGCAACCAAAGGATATTCAAGGAATTCAGAAAATTTCTTGCCCGCCAGAGGGCATGGCCGGCAGCACGACGAAACGCCATTGGGGTTTGGACAGACGTTGTACGATGGGTGCGGACTGTTCCGGGAGGAATGGCATGAACAGGGTTGTGCCAACCGGAATATCCAGGGAGCGGATGGGACGCCCCAGATGGTGTCGGCCAAACTGGCGCGGGTCTTCATCGACAAAAAAATCGATATCTCCCACCCGGGTTCGTTCTTGAAACATCCAGGTGGCGGCGATTGAGGTGCCAAACAGGGCCAGGGGTTTGCCTTCCACATGGCAGATGGCACGCGATGCTTTCTGCAACCAGGTCAGGCTGTCATGAAACAGACTCTTTTGCTGCGCCACGCTCTCCCCTGCATCGGGATTCTGGACATCATTCCTGGCAGGTTGTGCAATCAAGGACAACTCTTTGGTCACCCAGCGGTTGGTGAGGTGCCGGATGGTGAAGCCGCTTGCAGCAAGAACAGGACGCAAGGTGGCGGCGGTAAAATGGGTGCAATGATCCGCCACCACGAGATCGAAGGGATTGCGGCGCAGATTGGGAACCTGGACAAACAAAATGCCGTTGGGGGTCAGTTTTGGCATCAAACGGCGCAAAAAGGCAACGGGATTGGGAACATGTTCCAGCACATGCACCACCGTGATCAGGTCGAAGCGGCCCGGGGCCTGTTCCGGGTCTCCGACAAAAAATCCTTTGACACCCGGGATGGCCTCAATGGTGCGGCGGTGTTGATCGTTCCATTCGGTGCCATACAACTGCCAGTCGGGCTGAATTCTGGAAAAACTTTCCAGGAGACTCCCATTGCCGCAGCCGATATCCAACAGGCTACCGCTTGCAGGGAGTGGAACGGCTTGCAGGAGATTGTGCAGGAGTTTTTCCGAACGATTGATGATGTGTCCCTGGGATTCAAAGACGGGATGTTCACCGCTGCCGGTTTGGGCGTAAATCTGGTAGGCTGCATAGATTTGGCGCGTCTCCGCCTGCCAGTGGCGGTCGGGATTTTTTTGAATGGTGCCACACCGGGTGCAGCAATGGACCATGCCGCCGGCAGGGAAGGGTTGACAATCGGAGGTTACCCGATAATGGGAGGCAAAATCAGGGGCACCGGTCATGATCGTGTGTTGACAGAGATGACACCCGACCAGGGATGGTTGGGGGGGGAGGGAAGACGGATCTGGTTCAGACATTGGCATGGTCCTGTGTATTTGCCGTCGGCGCGAAATGATTGCTGGTCAATGGTTCGAATCGTTGCGGGTCCATTGTTGCCAATGCGGCAATTTTTGCCTGGATCATAACCATTTTTGTTGCTTTTCCCAAGCGTATTTACGTGACAGTCTGGCCGGGTGGGGCGTTGTTGGCCGGATTTTTTGTTGTGAGGGGGGTGCTTGCAATAAATGGTACGAATTATGCTTAGATGGGTGAGAGCTTTCCTGCCGGGACGTGACCACACTTTATTGCAGGAGTTACAGGCACCATGGACAAAGGCCACAGGGATACCATCCAACGCATCCTGATCACCGTTCCCAACACCTCATGGTTTGGCAAGCGGCTCTGGGTTGTTCCACCCTATACCCTCTCCCTGCTCAGTGCGGTCACCCCCAAAAATTTCACGGTTCAATTGTTTGATCCGCACCTGGGCAACGTTTCCTTCGAGGATGCGGTCAACAGGATTGCTGACTTTGCCCCGGATGTGGTGGGGATCACCTGCATGTCCCTGGAATATGCCCCCACGTTCCATCGCTATGCCCTTGCCATCAAGGAGCGCCTGCCGCACACCCGAATCATCCTGGGCGGGCCTTATGTGACCACTTCCACGGAAGAGGCCATGCGGGATGGTGTGGCGGATTATGCGGTGTTGGGGGAGGGGGAGCGGCGCTGGCCCAGGTTGCTGCGGGCACTGGCCCAGGGCGACAAGGATTTCAGCCACTTTGATGGTCTCGGTTGGCGCAGGTCCGGCCAGGTGATCATCAATCCCATCGTGGATTTCATTGCGGATCTGGATGAGGTGCCGTTCCCGGACTATGAAAAGGCGGCCTATCCGAGTTACTTTACGACCAACAATGCCTACGGCAATGTGATGAATGCGCGTTACGAACCCTACGCCATGACTGTCACCAGCCGTGGTTGTCCCTATCCCTGTATCTACTGTTCCACCCAGGCCATCGATGGCCGCAAGGTGCGTTGGCGCTCGGCAGAAAACGTCTTGCGGGAAGTGGATTGGCTCGTGGAAAAATATGGCGTGAAAGAAATTCTCTTTCTCGATGACAACCTGATCCTGAACCGACCGCGCTTCAAGAAAATTTTGCACGGATTGATCGAACGCAACCACGATTTGCACTGGAAATCGGTCAACCTGGCCACCTTTCTGCTGACAGACGATCTCCTTGAACTGATGTGGCAGGCGAAATGTTACCAACTCATCCTGCCCATTGAGTCTGGCAATCAATATGTCCTGGACGAGGTACTGAAGAAACCGGTCAAACTCGACAAAATATCCGGTATCATGAAAAAAGCACGGGAACTCGGTTTCGAAACGGCCAGCGATTTTATCATCGGCATTCCGGGTGAAACCTGGGATCAGATTCGCGACACGTTTCGTTTTGCCGAGGAGATGGATACCGACATGACCTCGTTCCACATTGCCACACCTTTGCCCAAAACCGAAATGTATACCATTGCCCGTGACCGGGGTTATCTTCCGGAAGGGTTTCATTTTGGGGGCACGCAGTTTTTTGGTTTTGGCCGGGGCTGCATCACCACGGAAGAGTTTTCACCCCAGGAGTTGCACATGTTGCGTGCCATGGAATGGGATCGCATCAATTTCAAAAGCCCTGAAAAAAAGGCCCGTTTTGCGCGGATGGCCGGCATCGGTCTGGAGGAGTTGGAACGCTGGCGCCGCAACACCATCCGCAATCTGGGTATCTATTTTCCCAATGCCGAAGGGAAGGAGACCACCACCAACCGGCCATCACCTGTGCCACCTTTGGAAGGACTTCTGGATAAGAGTGGACGGTTTTCCCAGGTCGTCAACGGGTAGAGAAAGCAGTGGGAATGACTGGTCCCAGGTCATCAACGGGCAGGGAGTGCAGCGGGAAGGTCTGCTCCCAGGTCGGCAACGGGCAGGGAATACAGCGGGAACCTCAAGTATTCAGGAGAGGGAGCTTGTTTCCGGTTGTCCATGGGCCAGGGTATCTTCAGGAATTGCCAACAGGTTGGCAATAATGGTCTGTGTCTGCCGTGCGCTTTTGAAATCGATCTTTTCGATCTGTTCTGCCATGCGCATCAGTTCTTTCTGCACGTCGGCGGAGGCACCGTTCAGGAGGGGTTTGAGGCGGTCAAACGTGCGCAGGGTTTCGAAGGCGTGGAGTCGCAGCAGTTGGGACAGCTCTGCCATCAGGGGAATGATCACGTCCATCTGCAAGGGCTTGGTGGACCCCGCCTCTGCAACATTTTTGGCAGCCTCCTTCGCCTTGACCTGACGCTGCAATTCACCGATTGTGGTGACGACTTCGGCCAGTGTCCTGGAAAAAAGGTCAAGCGTCCGGGGCAGGTTGTTTGTTTCCGAGGCCATCGCTTTTTCCAGGGCCACGGCGGTGGCAAAGAGGTCTTGTGCCGCAATATTGCCAGCCATGCCTTTGACTGTATGAACGATTCGTGCGGCAGATTGGGCATCATCCGGATTGTTGCTGGTCAACAGGGTGCGAATCGTCTGGTCTGATTGCGCATAATCACGATGGAATTCAAACAACAACGACTGAAACAAGCGGCGATTGCCATTGAGTCGCTCCAGGGCTGCGTTCACGCCCAGTCCTGGCAAATGATCGGGAATATCCGGACCAGCCTGTTCACTTTTCGGGGTACGTTCTGGAACAGCGACCAAGCCAAGCCCTGCCCGGGGGGGTATCCATTTTACCAATGTCGCATAAAGCCGGGTCCTGTTGATGGGTTTGGACACATGATCATTCATACCGGCACGGATGCTTTTTTCCCGATCTCCCTTCATGGCGTGAGCGGTCATGGCAATAATAGGTAAATCCTTGAATTTTTCATTGTTCCGAATCTGGTGTGTGGCATTGTAGCCATCCATGACGGGCATTTGGATATCCATGAGGACAATGTCATAATCCGCCTCCATGACCTTGGCCAAGGCTTCCTTGCCATCGTGGGCCATATCCACGACGAGACCGATATTGGCCAGGATTTCCCCGGCCACTTGCCGGTTGATGGCATTATCCTCGACCAGCAGAACCCGTGCCCCGCCGATACGTTCCAGGATGTTTTTCGTGTCGATGACCTGACTTCCCTGTCGATAAGCCCTGGTGACTTCGTGGCCGAAAAGGGTCATGATCGTGTCGAACAGAATGGAACAGTTGACCGGCTTCAGGAGGTGGGCATGCACGCCTTCCGCCTGGCCGGTTTTGCGTAACTTTTCCTCACGATCACAGGGAATCATGAGGATTGTTTTTGGAAAATGTTTTTTCGGTACCCTGGTCTTGATTTTCCGGATGGTCTGGATGCCATCCATTTCCGGCATGAGCCAATCCATCAACACCAGTTGGAAGGGAGTGCCTGCATCAACGTTTTGTTTGATGATTTCGATGGCTTCCTGTCCGGAATCAACTGCTGTGCCGGCAAAATTGAACATGCCGATCACTTTCAACATGGCGCTGCGGGCGCTCTTGTTGTCGTCCACAATCAATACCTTGAGACCTGCCATGCCCTCGGGGGCGTGCATGGTTTCATGACCCGGATTTGCATGGCGCAGGAATCTGGCAGTAAAATAAAATTGGCTGCCTTGTCCAGGCTGGGAGGTTGCCCAGATTTTGCCGCCCATCATTTCAACCAGCTTTTTGCTGATGGAGAGTCCCAATCCTGATCCGCCATATTTGCGGGTAATGGTATTGTCGGCTTGTGAAAAGGCCTGGAAAAGCTTGCTGACCTGTTCCTCCGTCATGCCAATGCCAGTGTCCCGGATGCAAAATTCCAGGGTCAAATCGCTTTCCGATTCCAGAACCGTGTGGACCCCCACCTCAATTTCACCTTCATCGGTAAACTTGATGGCATTGCCGATCAGATTCAGCAATACCTGTTCGAGACGCAGGAAATCACCTTGTAATTCAAAGTGAAACCCTTCTGAAACACTCATGATCAGTTCAAGATTTTTTTCCGTGATTCTGGCCCGGAACAGGTCGATCAGGTGGTCAAAAACGTCCCTGAGAAAAAAATCCGCCATTTCCAGTTCGAGTTTTCCTTCCTCGATTTTGGAAAAGTCCAGAATATCGTTGATGATGCGCAACAGGGATTGCGAGGATTTGGAAATTTTGACCAGATAATCGCGCAATTTTGGCGTCACCTCCATCTGCAACGCCAGATCGGCCAGGCCGATCACTGCATTCATCGGGGTTCGAATCTCGTGGCTCATGTTGGCCAGAAAAATACTCTTGGCATGGTTCGCATTTTCCGCATCCCTTTTGGCTCTTTGCAGAACATCATCCATTTGGCGGCGATCAATGATTCCGGCCAGGGTTTGGGAAATGTCGGACAGGAGCAGATCATGCAGGGATTCCCGGCGATAACCTTCTTCGACATAGAGATTGAGTACGCCCAGGAGGGTGTCACCTTGCAGGATGGGCACGCAATAATGTCCATGCGGTTCCATGTCGTCATAACGGACATCATGCCGGTCATCAATTTGTGTTGCAAAAACAATCTCTTTTGTCTGGGATGCTTTTCCACAGAGACAGAAGCCTGGTGAAATCCGGGCGCAGGCGGTCAATAAATATTCGGCCAGATTGCACTGCGCGGTCATGACCAGATTTCCGGTTTTTGTATCGACCAGAAAAATGCTTCCTTTGGCAAGAATGGCCAACCAGGGAATATTCAGGATGATTTCCAGAGATCTTTGTAATTGCTGCGCCAGTGTCATGGGTTCCAGGAGGGTTTGCAGCAGGAGCTGCCGGGTGGCGCGCGATTGGGCGGACTCCTTCAGGAATGATTCAGCCTGCTTGCGGATCAAGATTTCTTTTTGCAATTCTTGATTTCTGGCGTCCAGTATCTTGGCCTGAATGGCCAGGGTACGTCGATGATCATGCAGTTCCAGGAAAATTTTTACCTTGGAAAGGAGGATCCGGTCATTGATGGGTTTGGTGATGTAGTCCACGGCACCGGACTCATAACCCTTCACCTGGTAAAGCTCATCAGAATAGTAGGCGGTGATGAAAATGATCGGGATGGACCGGGTTTGACTGGAGCCATGCAAATTTTCCGCCACCTCGAAGCCATCCATCTCCGGCATGTTGACATCCAGGAGGACCAGGGCAAAATCGTGTTTCAGGCAGAGAAGCAAGGCCTCGCGCCCCGATTCAGCTTCCATGACCTCGGCATCCACGCCGGCGAGGAGTTGCCTGAGAGAGAACAGATTGGCAGGGATGTCGTCAACGATGAGAATCCTGCTTTTGGGCTGGTCTTCGGGCACCAATTTTTCTTCCCCTTTTGAACCCCGTCATGAATATTCGATGCCTGTCTGATACGGTCTTGAAATCGTGGCTGGCCTGACAACACATGAGGCTTTCCGAGGTGCCAAGGCAGAGATGTCCTCCGCGGCTCAGGCTCTCATGGAACAGCGTGAACACTTTTTTTTGCAAAGATTCATCAAAATAGATGAGAACATTTCGACAAAGAATCAGGTTCATTTCGGCAAATGTGCCATCCGTAGCCAGGTTATGATTGGAAAACACCACATTCTTTTTTAGTTCAGGATCCATCTGGATCTGATCATGGTCCACTTTGCAATAGTTCAGGAGCGACTCCCGGCCCCCTGCACTTTTATAGTTCAGTTCGAATTCTTTCCATCGGTCTGCCCCATAGATGCCTTCGCGGGCAGAGTGGATGGACTCTTCGTTGATGTCCGTGGCAAAAATTTGTGCCCGTTCATAGATCCCTTCTTCCTGCAACAGGATGGCCATTGTATAGACTTCTTCCCCGGTGGCACAACCCGCGATCCAGATGTTGACGAAATGGTGCGTTTTTAACATGGGTACAGTCAGTTCCCGCAAGGCCAGAAACACGGGCGGGTCCCGGAAAAGAGAGGTGACCGAGACGGTCAGGACACCCAGCAAACGCTCCAGAAACAATCCTTCATGCAACAGTCTGGGGATGATTTCCGAAATGTGCGTCAAATGGCATACGGCGAGACATTGGAGGATTCGGCGGCGCAACGAGGTTGCAACATAGTTG
Organism: Magnetococcales bacterium; assembly: GCA_015228935.1. NCBI lineage: Bacteria > Pseudomonadati > Pseudomonadota > Magnetococcia > Magnetococcales > Magnetococcales bacterium. The sequence goes on from JADGCO010000020.1 coordinate 36,569, forward strand.
CGAAAATCGTAACCGTATCGCAGGCGCAATGCTTCCAGCAACAGTTGTATTTCAATATCCTGGATCTCTTCCCGAGTCATGGAATCACTGTTGTTCCCTGAAGATGAGATCCTGTAATTGTCCGAGGAGATGTTCGATATCCACGGGCTTGGAGAGGAAGCGATCCATGCCGGCTGCCAGGGATTTTTGTCGATCTTCTTCCATGGTCTTGGCACTCAGGCCAATGATGGGTATGGCCTGGAAACCTTCTTTTTCCCGGATGCGGCGGGTGACTTCATGACCATCCAGACCGGGCATCATGACATCCATCAACACGGCATCGACAGGCCGTGCAGCGTGATTCAAAAGATCCAGGGCGGTCAATCCATCCGGGGCCATGATGACGTTGATTCCCCTTTTTTCCAGGGTTCGGGAGAGGGAAAAAGTATTGCGGACATCGTCATCCACCAGGAGGATGCTGGTGTTGCTGAAGACTTTTTTCCAATCCTGAAACGACGTTGTTCCGGTTGAGGACTCTTCTGGCGGCGTCACCACGGCCTGATGTAAAAACGCACCAACCTCCCTGGCAAGGCGTTCTCCAGAATCCGGTGTTCCCTTGGTTACCAGGGCATCCGTGTAGTGGCGCAGGCGGAAATACTCTTCCCGTGACAAATCCCGGCCCGAATGGATCACAACCGGCAGTTTTTGGATCGACAGGTCGTGTGCCATGTGTTCCAGCAGTTCAAAGCCGCTGCAATCCGGGAGACTCAGATCCAGGATCATGCAATCAAAGGGTTCCGTGCGCAGCAACTGCATGGCTTCGTGACAGTTTTTCGCCACGGCCATTGCAATACCATCCTTTTTCAGAATTTTGGCTGTCACCTTGCAGGAATCGGGATCGTCTTCCACCAAAAGAAGCCTGGCTTGTTTATCTTTTGGGTGACAATCCAGCTCCTCCAGGACCTTCTGGATTTTTTCTCTGGTCACGGGCCTGTCCAGAATTCCCAGGACGCCTTTTCCCGGTTTGCCCAGCTCCTGTTGTGGTTCCAGACCGTCTGTCGCAGGGATACCATCAAGTGGTGGGGTGGCAGGGGAGGGGGGAGGGGATCCTGGACCAGGATCCGTACTGGAGTTTCCAGCCCCGGCAGGCAGCAGAAGGCTGAAGGTACTCCCTTTGCCAACCTCGCTGTCCAGACGGATTTCCCCGCCCAACAGGCGGGCCAGCTCCCGGACGATGGAAAGGCCAAGGCCGGTACCGCCGAATTTTCGGCTGGTCCCGCCATCGGCTTGCTGAAAGGCCTCGAAAATCATGCGATGTTTATTTTTGGGGATGCCAATTCCGGTGTCCACCACGGAAAAAATCAATCCACCCTCTTCCCGATGTGCAAACACCACCGAGACGCTGCCTTTTTCGGTAAATTTAAAAGAATTGGCGAGAAAATTTTTGGCGATTTGTTTGACCTTGCCCACATCCGTCCATATTTTTTCAGGGGCATCCTTGTGGACCGTGACGTTCCAATCCAGATTTTTAGCCTGCGCCACATGCTTGAACTGTGTGCGAATGCTGTCTGCAAAATCGACAACATGCATGGCCGTGACATGAAGATCCATTTTGCCGGCCTCAATTTTGGAAAGATCCAGGATGTCATTGATCAATTCCAACAAATCGGCTCCACTGCCATGCATGATCCGGGCAGCTTCCACCTGATCCCGGGTCAGATTGCCATCCTCGTTGTCAGCAAAACCTTTGGCGAGAATGAGAAGACTGTTCAGGGGGGTGCGCAATTCATGGGACATATTGGCCAGAAACTGGGATTTGTAACGGTTTGCCGCATCCAGGTCCGCTGCTTTGAGTTCAATTTCCTTGCGCGTTTTCATCAGGTCTGCATAGGCTTGTTCCAGGGCAGCCTGCTGGGTGCGTAATTCCTCCTCATTTTTAACGAGAACCTGGGACTGTTCTTCCAGTTCTTCATTGGCACGTCGCACTTTTTCATTCTGGCTTTGCAGCTCTTCATTGGCCTGCCGGACTTTTTCACTCTGAACCTGAAGTTCTTCATTGGCACGCCGCATCTCTTCGCTCTGACTGTCCAACTCCTCGGCTTGGCGTTGCGTTTTTTGCAATAATTGCGTGGTCCGTTGATTGCGCTTCAGGTTTTCCAGGCCAAGACCCAGGGTCGAAACCAGTTCTTCCAGGAGCATCTTGTGGCTTGGAGAGAAGGGCTGGGGGGAGGCCAGTTCGATGACGGCTAAGACATGGTCCTGGAAAATCAATGGGATGGCCATGATGGCCAGGGGTGCCGATTCGCCCAGACCCGTGGTGATTCGGACATGATCGCCCGCAACGCCACTCAGCAGGATGGATTTTTTCTCCAGGGCACACTGACCGACCAGTCCCTCTCCCAAGGCAAAAACATGGCTGAGATTTTTCCGCTCCTTGTAGCCATAGCTTCCCAGCAGATGAAAATGCCGATCTTCGTCATCGAGAACGAACATGACACCGTGACCACATCCCAGGAGGGGGGTCAATTTGCGAATCAATGCCGCAGCAAAACTCTCCGGGGAGTCGGATGTCTGGATGATGGTGGTCATTTCGGAGAGGGAGGATTTGACCCAGAATTGCTCTTCATTGTTGATGGCCATCCGGTTGAAAGCTGTGGCCAGTTGGCCCAATTCATCGGTTCCATCCACAGCCACCCGGGTTGACCAGTCTCCTGTTGAAATTTTGTCGGCGGCCTTGTTCATGTCCAGCAGAGGGTTGGCAAAACTTCTGGAGATCAAGAAAGCGGCCCCGGTGACCAGACCTGACAGAAAGAGCCCCAGCACGATGGTGACCAGGTTCAAATTTCGAATCGGTTCCTCGACCTCTTCCAGTTCCATGGCACCAATGATGGCCCATTGCAGGCCAGGGAGTTCGAGGGGCAGGTACGACAGCAACTGCGTCTTGCCAATGCTGCCCAGGCCCACTTCCTGACCACCTTTGCCCAGGAACACTTTTTCAAAAAACGGTCCCAGTGCATGTTGTCCGATTTTGCCGTGATGGACGGGTCGATCACTTCGATAGGAGATGATCCCTTCATGCTTGCCAACCAGAAAAGTTTCGCCGGTTTTTCCCATGCCGACCCGGGCGGTCATGATGGTATTGATTGGATCGGTTGGCAGTTGAAAAACCAATACCCCGATGCGTTGCCCATCCTTTTTTACGGGTGCCCCGATAAACGCCGCATGACGATAATCGGACGGGGCATAGGGTTCGAAATCCTGGAACGCCTTGTCGATTTGTGCTTGGACAAATATCTTGCCTAATGGAGAGTTTTTCATTGCCTTTTGGGTGACATTGGTCCCCAGATCGGCTTCCCCGGCTGCGGTATAAACAACGTCTCCATCATTGCTCAAGAACAAAATATCATGGTAACCATAATATTTATTGATTCTCAGAATCTGGGTAACAAATCGTTGATCCAGGCTTTTTTCCCATTTTTGATCACCAATTCCCTGCTTTTCTTTATCAAAATCATTGAAAACTTTACGAAAATGTTCCATGGTGGCGATGGTTGTTTCGTCGCTGGCCATGTTGACAAGATCGGCCATGCGTTCAGCCATATAGGATTCGATTTGGGCTTTTTTGGCTTGTTGGACTGTTTCAAGTTGCCGGAATGTTTTGTCCAACAGGGCACTGCCGGCAATATGATTGGAAAACCACGTTGTCAAGACCAATGGCAGCAGGCCGATCAACAAAAACATGGCGATCAGCCTGGGCCTGATGGAAATATTTCTCAACTTCACCACGACCACTCCCTTATCGGCATGACTGCACGGAACACGCCGTGCCGACTCACCAGCCATGACCTTGGAGTTCAAATTTGGATTTCCAGTTCCCTGAAATATAGCAACTGAATCGGGTAAATTCAATATTTTTTGAAGATTTTATAGTTTCAGGCCGTTCCGGAAAAGAGTGAATAATTATGCAACTGATTGAAATATAATTAAAAAAATAATCAATTCCACAAATGTGGCGGTCTTTCACTCTGAAGGATTTGAAAAGATGAAAAAAAAAGCCGGAATCCTTTGGAGATTCCGGCCCTTTTCAGGAAAATCTGGATTTCTGGATTTATTTTTCAGGCATAGCGATCCACCGACACGGCCTGTTTCCGTGCCAGAATGGCTGGGTTGGTTCCATAATGCGGTTTGGGGTGGGAAGGAACCCGTTCGGCATGTTTTTCGGAACCGCCGTTTGGATAGACCTTGAACAGATTGTCCACCTTTTCCTTGATGGCCCGCATCACGGGTTCGGCTTTGGTTTGCGTATCGATCTGTTCCCTGGCTGCGGCAACTTCCTTTGCGTTGCCTTGGGAGTTGGCCGAGTCGTTCCACGGACGCAGGATGCCATCCGGGGCCGGTTTGGCTGGGACCGGGCGATCACCGGTCACCTTTTGGCCACCCCGCAAAAGGGGTGGGAGAGTTTTATCTTCGGCACCCCTGCCGTCGCGGTTACTTCCTGCATCACGCCAAGCGGGTGGTGTTGGTGAAGATTTCCCGGCGGCAACCGCTTTGCCGTCACCGAGAGAGAGGGTCGAGGCCGGTTCTTGCCACGCAGACCGCCCGGCATCCGTCTGACGGGGTTCTGGCCGCTCAACGGCTTGATCGTTCACTTCTGGTTGAATTTGTTGCAAGGCTTGCAAGCCTTGCAGATGGGTGATTTCCATGTCTTTGACCTCCTGCACTCAATTTCGGTCGCCAACCCGAATACCTTCCCTGGCGGAGGTGAGCTGTTCATTTTTACAGAGCCAGCCCGTACCCGTGGCTTGCTTCATGGATCGGCAAAAAGGGGGGCGGAGTTGAGGAGTTTTTTGTGCCTCGTTCAGGAAAACAGGATGGTCGAAAGTTTGGAGCGGTAGGCCCGGACCAGGGGATGGGTTGGTCCCAGCATGTCGAAGGCCTGCAACAAGGCCTTGCGACCGGCGTCTTCCTGGAATGTTCGATCCCGCCTGACCACCTCCAGGAACTGATCCATGCCGGATTCATACTGTTGCTGGGCGATCAGGGCGCGGCCCAGATCGAGAAGCAGGGACAAATCGTTGGGGTTGGCCTGAATTTTTTTTTGGAGCTTGCCAATATCGATGCCATCATTCTGGAAGGTCAGGCGGGCCAGAATGGTCTTGGCCTCGGGACGGTCGGCATCCTGCGGAGAAAGATTGCCAAGGGTGGCACGGGCCTCGTCATTCTTGCCCATGGCCATCAGAACCTGTGCCAGTCCCAGGATGGAATTGACGTGCCGTGGATCCTTTTCCAAGGCGGCACGAAACTGCGTCTGTGCCCCTTTGAAATTACCCTGGCGAGCGAGTTGGATGCCCTGGGTTGCCAGCTTTTCCGCAGCCGATGGAAGGGCCTTGTCGAGAAACTTGCGCACCGCCGACTCCGGCAGGGCACCCGTAAACCGGTCCGCCACCTGTCCATCGACAAACAGCAGCACTGCCGGGATTCCCTGGATACCAAACTCCTTGCCCAATTGTGGATTTTGATCGGAATTGATTTTGGCCAGGACAAACCGGCCATCCATTTCGATGGCCAATTTTTCCAGCAAAGGACCCAAGGTCCGGCATGGTCCGCACCAGGGTGCCCAAAAATCCACCAGTACCGGCACATCCAGTGAACCGTCCAACACCAACTTTGCAAAGCTCCCGTCGTCTACATCAATGATCCATTTGGATTTAGCCATGATCGTCCGTCACCCTTCATCATCTTGTCTGGTCAGGATTTTTCATCGCAGAACTTTTTGCGACTCCGCATGTCCATCAGGCTGGACATACTCGACTATTTTTCTGCAAAATGCAACGTGTGCCGGGCGTGGTTGGAAGTGGGACCTGCTGCTTGCAAAGAGCGGAAAAGGTTGACATCACCCGTGCCGGGACGGTAGAAGAGAGAAGCAGAAGCAGCAGCAGCAGGATGAGCAGTGGAGCAGAGTGGACAAAGGACCAAAGGGGAGAGCCATGAGTATTGCCACGACTTTCGACACGCATGCCTTCATCAAACGCTTCAAGGCTGTTGGGTTTTCTGAACAACAGGCCGAGGAGGTTGCGACTGCGCTGCGCGAGGTGCGTGATGCACGCATGGAAGATTTGGCCACCAGGGGGGATTTGGAACACACCATCGAACTTGCCAAGGCGGAATTGCGCAAGGACATCGAGGCATCCAAGGCCGAAATTATCAAGTGGATGTTTGGTGTGGCCGCTGGGCAGTGCGTGTTCATCTTCACCATCCTCAAGATGCTTCCCCTGCGCTGATGTTTCATTTCATCTTCGGCCTTGTTGCCTACGCTGCGTTCAATGTTGTTTTCATGTATTTTGCCGGATTTCTGGCCAACTTTTATGTGCCAAAATCCATCGATGCCCCGCTGACCGGTAGCGACCTGTCACTGGCGCTCACAATCAACTTGGTATTGTTGGCCGTTTTTGCCCTGCATCACAGCATCACACCACGCCATTTTTTCAAAAAATGGCTGTTGCGGCATCTTCCCGCCCATCTTGAGCGAAGCGTGTATGTTTTGTTGGCTTCGGTGTTGCTGGCCCTGGTCATGTGGCAATGGCAACCCATGCCGCAGATGCTTTGGCAGGTGGAAAACATATGGGGAAAGACGATCCTCCTGGCCTTGTATCTTGTGGGTGTCGTGGCTCCCCTGGTGGCCTCTTTCCATATTGATCATTATGACTTGTTTGGTCTGCGGCAGGTCCAGTGCTATTTGTTGAATCGCCCCTATGTATCCCCCCCGTTTGATGAAAAAGGGCTGTACAGGCTCGTGCGTCATCCCATCATGCTGGGCACCTTGATTGTGCTTTGGGCAACCCCGGCCATGACCATGGGACATTTTTTGTTGGCCCTGTTTTTGACGGGATATATTTTTGTCGGTATCTTTTTCGAGGAGCGGGATTTGTTGCGCACCATCGGTAAACCCTATGACTCGTACCGAAAGAGGGTGCCAATGCTGTTTCCGTTCCTGAAGCGCCCATGATCTTCGACCATGGAAAAAATAAAAGCGTCCGTCTTCTCCGTAAAAATCCATGCAGAGCGAAATCCGGAATCTACCCCTCCCTGTGGCTGATTCACGTATTTTTTACAAGATTTCTCGACGAGCATGCTTTTCAGGTCTGAATATTTCCCGAAAACATTCATGCTTTGATGAGGCGATAGGTCCGTAGTTTTTCAATCACCTTGTCTTTCTTGACGGGTTTGACAAGATAGTCAGTACATCCTCCTTCAAGGAAGGCTTTGACCATGTGTCCTTCGGTGTCCAAAGCCGTTACCATCATGATGATCGTCTCGCGGTCATTGGGACGCAGGGTGGTTTCCAGCTCGCGCATTTTCTTCAAGGCCATGTGACCATCGAATTTTGGCATCATGATGTCCAGACAGACCAGGCTGTAAGGTTCACCATGAACCAGGGCCATTTCGAAGATTTCGAAGGCCTCGCGGCCATTGGTGGCATGATCGCATCGTCCATACGGCGAGAGAATATGGTCCATCAGTAACCGGTTATGGGCGTTATCATCTGCGATCAGGAATTTCATGTCCGTGGCTTTCCCGGTTCAGAAAGGTCAGTGGCATTTCGTGCAAAGTTATCTAAGAGAATTCTAGCGATCTTGGCAGAATAAAGCAATCATGAAACATGCCGTTTGATGGTTTCTGGATTTAAATAGTTTCAGATGGAAATCCAACAAAGTTCCTGGTGTCAAATGTATTTCGAAATGGTTTTGATGGGTTGCAAAATTTTAAGAAATATTCAGAATGGATTTCATCATTGGTACCAGTAGGGGGTTTTTTGTGTCCATGGGGAGTTGGGATAGTGTTTGTGGAGGAGGTTCCAGGCCTGTCGGGGCTGATCCCCTTTTTGATGGCTGAAACGGCCACAACGCACCAGAAGATGGAGTGCCTCCGGGGCCAGAGGTTCTTCCGGGTGGGAACGCACCCAGGGCAGGATACGGGCTGCGGTCCAGGCCAGAACACCTGGCAAACGGGACAGGCGATCCTGCTCCCGGATGGCCTGCTGCATCTCCTTTTTCTGGATAAAAATGGGAGGTTGCACACTGAATTCATGAAACACACATGTGGGGCAGAGGATATGGTGCAGACGGGTATGATCCCTGGCCATATCGGGATCATCTTGCTGGGCAGGGAACTCATCCTGGGCGGGGGTCACGGGATCGGCCCACCAGCGTCCGTGATGATGACCGATTTCATTTCTGGGATGGAAGTAACCAAATCCGGGCCTGAAATCGAGATTGGCACCAGGCAGCCGCAAGATTGCCAGAGCAGCCAGAAACGCACGTTCATTTTCTTCCTGGCTGGCCGTAAAACGGGTGAAAATGGGGTTTGTTTCCGGAAAATGGTGGGCCAGTTCCGGGGCCAGATCGGTGGCCAGATCCAGGCGGTTCAGGACGATGGCTCTGACCCAGGCCAGCAGAATCGTATCGCGATGCAAGTGGCGTGGAAAAGGGTTTTTCAAGGCGATGTCGTGCAGGCGTTTGATGGGAATGCTGGTATTGAAAATTGAGACGACATCCGAATCAAAATATCGGGGGTCCTGTTGCAACTCTTTTCTGATATTCAATAACCGTTGGGTAAAATATTTATTGTAATCCTCTGGAAGCAGGGGAACGGCAATCCGGCTTTCCGGATCGGAAATTTCATTGAAATTGGCCACGTAGGCCGCCCGACGGGTGGCATCCAGCAGCCAGAGATGTTGCGTGGGTGCCGTTGCCAGGCGCTCGACGAGAAACAGATTGCGGGAGATGGTATCCAGGTCGGGCAGGGCCAGCACGTCATCAAGCATGGAACGGGCTTCGACGAGGCGATTGTCCTGGATCAGGAGACGTGCCAGGTGCCATCTGACAGTCAGATAGGCTGGAGATTCTGGCGGAAGATACTGCCCGGCTTGTTCCACCTCGGAACGCCAGGGGTCATCCACCCGGGTCATTGCCAGGGCAACCACCAGCCAGGGCAGGGTGCCTTTTTTCTGCCAGAGATGAAACATGGCTTGGGGGTCAAGAGGTGGTTTTTCCGTTGTTACAGGTTGCTGCATTTTGTTGGAAGTGGGGCCTGTCTGGCAGGTCCCGTATTTGCGAGGATTCGTGATCTGTCTGTGCAAATAATTGGTTTGCGACCGGCGGATCCGGCTTTGGCAGGTTTGATCATAAAGTTGCAACCATGTGCCCAGATCGGTCTTTTGTTTTTTTCTGGTCAGCAATAATATAAAATCGTGAAATTCAATGGCGGCATCCGGAGAGAGTTGCGGAGCCAGCAGACGGTGTTCCAGGGTTGTGGCCAGGGTCTCTGGTTGCAGCAGATAATCGATGCGATTGAGGGTCAGGGATGCGGTCCTCTGATAGGCCGTTTGGCGGGAATCTTTCAACATGGACTCCAGAATGAGACGGGCCTGGGCCAGTTTTTCCCGCGCCGGCCCGGACAGGGGAGGTGGTGAAAAATCGCCAGGAGGATCAAACTCCCGTTCCCTTCGCCAGGAGGTTTCGGCTTCTCTCTGGCAGAGTTTGGCCATGTGAATCAGGGTTCTGGCCTGAAGATAAATGGCCAGAGCCTGCCACGGAGATGTGGTATCGGCAGCAATTTCCTGAAAAGCTGCCAGGGCCTGGGGCAAACGGTTTTGGTAAAACAAAGCCGCCGCCCGTTGATAGGCCCGGTCAGCCTGAAGCCAGGGGGAAACTGTGCCAGGCAGGAGATCCGGCGTCTGGTTGGCGTTGTTGCAGTTGGCGAAAACCATCTCCTGTCCGCGAACCCATTCCCGAACTTCAGGGTGATCCGCACCGTGGGACCGGATACGCTCCTGCAAGGTTTCGGCAGCCACCTTGAAGGCATCCGGGTGACAGATGCGCATCACCGTGTCGTCATCATCAACATAATAATTTTCATCGGATCGATAGTATTTAAAGGGTTTTCTGGACCTGGATGCCTGCGAAAAGTCTTTGACCGGTTCGTTCACCAGGGCACGCACGGTGTTCCACAGTTTGTTTCCATCCGTTTCTGGTGCCCTTGATTGTTGAGGGGCTTCAGGTGCAATCCAGGTGGTGGCAGGCCCCAGCAGGAACAACTCATGGTCGCTGCGGCTGACCGACAGCCCCAGCAACTGCCGATAAAAAACAAATCGTTGGCTCAATGACCAATCGGAACGCAGGATGCCCGGTCGGGTGGCCGTCAGGCGCGTTGGCCAGCCAGGGTCCAATCCCTCCCTGCCAACCATGACCACTTCAGGAACACCCACGCCAGAGGCGTGAACAGACATTGCGATGCCCAATCCGACCAGCATGAGAGCAACAGATGAAAACAGGGACCATGATCGTCTTTGCCGGGAGTGTACGGAAAGATGCGGGGTGTGGTGCATGGGGTTGTCCAAGAAAATAGGGTGTTCATGAAGGTGTAAATCCAGATTATACAAGGTCAAGCGCAGAGTGGTCAAGCGCAGAGTGGTCAAGCGCAGGGTGGTCAAGCGCAGGGTGGTCAAGCGGGGTTCCGGGTCTCATGAAGTGATCCGGGAAAGCATGGTGTGCAACAAGGTTGGAGTCCAGGGTTGGGGAGCGAAAAGATAGATGCGCCGACCTGCTTTGGGAAGAGACAGGGGTTCATCGGTGGCCAAACCAAGGCTTTGATGGCAGACTGGTTGCCGAAATTGGCCCCCTGCTGCCAGCCATGCTCGCAAAAGGGGGGTGGCTTCGCTGCCCATGCGATAGGCCATGGGGACAATTTCGTCTACCGGCAATTTTTCCAGCCACTGCTGTTCCATGCACCAGGATGCCAGTGCCGTAATGGAAAGGGGGATCTCCGTCGGCCACTGACGGCGCAACTCGTTCAACAGGGCACGGTAAAACGGGCGTTGGGACAGGGAGGCTTCAAAATCAAGCTGCATGGCTGCCAGACGGGGATGACGCCATATTCCCAGGATGGCCTCGGTCGTGGCGAGCAGGTGCGATTCCTGGAGCGTGGTGCCCGGTCGAACCTCCAGGCGGACCACCGCCACCCGAATGGTATTGGTCGGAACCCACAAGGGATTACCCCGGGGTTGTTCGCGAATTCCCCGCTTGTCCACCAGGATATGCGTGGCGAGAAATGCCACCCCCACCTGGGCGGGATTGATAAAATCCAAATCTTCCGGACGATCCCAGGCCCAGATCATGACGGGTGGCAGGGGGAGGGGAGAGATGGGATGGTACCGCGCCGCGTCCGTGACCAGGGTGAATGGCAACAGCAGAATGAAAACCCATCCACCCACCTGCCGCCGGCAGGTCATTAAAACATTGGGCATGACATTTAATTTTTCCTTCGCCGGTCACGGGAAAGAATTTACAATACCTTCCCAGTGAATGATTGGTTATAAAATTTGATGATGGACCACGGAACAATTGTATCGCGAAAGAGGCGTGTGGCACGGGACAGAAGCGTATATTGAATTGCCGATGGTTTGCAAATGGTTTACACTGCTTTTGCGCCAAGAAAGGATCCAGGATCATGGTCGCTCAAGAGTTGTTGCGTTTTCGCAACATGTTGCAGGACGAAGGGGTCATGTTTTGCTACAGCGGCTATGTCACCGAGGATGTGTTGTCGGGCATGGGCAAGGCTCTGCGCAGCAAGCTGACCATCGACACCGGTGACAAAAAAATGGTCCGGAATTTGTTCTCTCTGTTTGTCGAACAGGTACAAAACATCATCCGCTATTCGACGGAGCGCGAACAAGATACGAGTGGCGACAAACCAGAAGAAATCTCTTTTGGCGTCGTCGTGGTTGGAAAAGCTGCCGACGGACGCTACTATGTCAATTGTGGCAATCTGGTTCATTTGACGGATGTGCCGCGTTTACGAGGGAAGCTGGATCACTTGCGTTCTCTGGATCAGGATGGCATCCGTGCCCTTTACAAACAGGTTCTTAAAGGAGATGTTCCCGAAGGGAGCAAGGGAGCCGGCGTGGGATTCATAGACATGGTCCGCCTGGCTACCCAAGGCTTCGAGTATGAATTCATCGAGGTCAATGCTGACAGCGCATTTTTTTCATTCAAGGCTTACGTTTAACGACACCTGCATGGGACACCAACATATGGACAATATTCATATCAAATCCTCCGAACGGGCACCCGCCATTGATTTTGACTTTTCAAGCAACCAATTTGCCTTGCAGGGCGAGTCCTATCCCGAGAATGTCGCGGAATTTTATGGTCCGATCCTGAACAAGTTCAAGGAACATGTCACCGGACTTGCCGGAGCCAGTCTGATCTTTGACTTTGATCTGATCTATTTCAACAGCTCCAGTGCCAAAGTACTCATGGGATTGTTCGACACCCTGGACCAGGTTGCTGCCAAAGGCAACAAGGTGGTGATCAACTGGCATTTTGAGGCGGACGATGACAACATGCAAGAACTGGGTGAAGAGTTTGGCGAGGAACTGTCCAACGCCGAATTCAATCTGGTGCCCAAAACCGCACCTTGAATATACCTGGAACTTCCTGGACTGCTTGCAGGCATGTCCCATTGTATCTATTCAGAACCCCTGCAAAAAAAGAGTTTGATATGAAAGACTTTGTTGGGGCTCCGCTTCAAACCCCGCCAGGAGGAAGGGCACAGCCCTTCCTCCTGGACCTCCATCCCTGTTTTTCAAACGTTTTTTAGCAGGGAAGCTGAATAGTTACGTCCCATTCAAGTCTGAAGGGTGCAAAACCAGGATGGGTGCCACCGGATACCGTCGGGAGTCGCATGCATGAGTTATGATGCTTTTGAAGAGGAACAACAGATCCTGGATGCCGGTGATGCCCTGCTGGAGCGGTCCGATTTGACGACGGAGGCGTTGCGCCAGGCGTTCTTGGTCCATCATGCGGCCTACCGCAAACTGATCAAGACAACCAGACGGTTGGTCAAGGTAAACGACCGCAACGAAGAGTCTCTCAAGGATGCCAACCTTCAGGTCAGAAAACAGCAAACCGAGTTGCAGGAAGCCCATGCCGAACTCGGTCGCCACGCCGAAGTGCTGGAAGCCAAGGTGCGTGATCGTACCAAGGCGCTGGTCTACTCCCAGGACAAACTGCAAAAACTGGTCGAATTGGGCATAGCCCTTTCTGCCGAGCAGGATTTGAATGTATTGCTCAAGCGCATTTTATGGAGTGGCAAGGAGATCAGTCAGGCCGATGCGGCCACGCTCTATCTGCGCACCGAAGACAATCATCTGCGTTTTGCCCTGCGTTCCAAGACGGATGAAATGCCCAGTTTTACCATTCCCTTGTACGATCCGGTCACGGGTCAGCCCAACCTGAACTATGTGTCCACCTGTGTGGCCTTGAGCGGGGAGTCGGTGCGGATTGATGATGTCTATCAGGAGACCCGATTCGATTTGTCCGGCACCCGGAAAGTGGATGCCGAAACTGGTTATCGCACCGTTTCCATGTTGACCGTATCGCTTAAATCCCGCAAAGGGGAGTGTATCGGAGTCTTGCAACTGATCAATTCCCTCGACCAGGAAACCGGTGCTGTCCAGCCGTTCGATGCCAATCTGACCGGATTTGTCGAAGCCCTGGGAGCCCAGGCTGCCATTGCCCTGGATAATCTGTATCTCATCAAGGCCCAGGCAGAACTGTTCGATTCCGTGATCAAGATCATTGCAGCAGCCATCGATGCCAAATCCCCGTATACCGGCGGCCATTGCGAGCGGGTGCCGGAATTGGGTCGCATGCTGGCTGAGGCCGCCTGTCAGGAAACCACGGGACCATTTGCCGAATTCAGCATGGATACCGATGCCTGGCGGGAATTTCATCTGGCGGGTTGGTTGCACGACTGCGGCAAGGTCACCACGCCGGAATATGTCGTGGACAAGGCCACCAAGCTGGAGACCATCTACAACCGTATCCATGAAATCCGGACCCGTTTCGAGGTGTTGCGCCGGGATCGTATCATTGATTTTCAGGAACGCCTCCTCGCCGGTGGCCAGCGGGATCTTTTGCAGGCAGAACTCGATCAGCAGTTGCAGAAACTGAACGAAGATTTTGCTTTTGTTGCCGAAAGCAATGTCGGTGGAGAGTTCATGAGTCCCAGCCGCCTGGCGCGCCTGGAGCAGATTGCCGCCATTGAATGGACACGGTATTTTGATGACCGTCTGGGAATCTCCGAGGGTGAACTGGAGCGGTTGCGGGATGTGCCCAAAACACCGTTACCAAACCGGGAAAAGTTGCTGGCCGACAAGCCGGACATGATCGTGCCACGCAAGACACACCCCCTGTCGTATGATCCGGCCCACTGGGGCTTCAAGGTGACCGTCCCGGAGGCGTTGTACAACTATGGAGAATTGTACAATCTGCGCATTGCCCGGGGAACCTTGACCGAAGAAGAACGCTTCAAGATCGTCGAGCATGTCATCAATACCATCGTCATGCTCGACAAGCTGCCGTTCCCCAAAAACATGCAGCGGGTCAGTGCCTTTGCCGGTGCCCACCACGAGACCATGATCGGCACCGGTTATCCGCGCCGCCTCAAGCGCGATGACATGCCGGTGCAGGCCCGCATCCTGGCCATTGCCGATATTTTCGAGGCCCTGACGGCCTCGGATCGCCCCTATAAAAAGGCCAAAACCGTCAACGAGGCTTTGCGCATCATGAAATTCATGTGCAAGGATCAGCATATCGATCCGGATTTGTTTGAACTGTTCGTCAAGAGCCAGGTCTGGAAAAGTTACGCCGATATTTATCTTCATCCACACCAGATCGATAAGGTGGATTTGGCTGCCTATCTGACCTTGCCGGAGAAATGTGTTTTGCCTCAGTTGAAATCCGACAATTCCATCTTTTGGTTAAGCTATATATGATGGCTGCCAATCGGAGGAACAAGTCGTGTCCAAAAGACGAAAAAATTACTCACCCCAGGAAAAGGCCAGCATCCTACGGGAGCATTTGATCAACAAGGTTCCGGTCTCGGATCTCTGTGATCAACATGGCATCCATCCCACACTTTTTTACAAGTGGCAAAAGGTCATGTTCGAGGGTATGAACTCACTTTTTGAACCAAAACAAGATGTTGATGCATCAAAACACCGAAAACAGATTGAGACGTTGAAAGAGAAATTAGCCAACAAAGACATGGTGATAGCTCAGATCATGGAGGATTACGTTGCGGTAAAAAAAAGTCTTGGGGAAATCTGATGCGCTCCTGGATTTCCCCAGAGACCCGTGATGAAGTGGTTGTTTTCATAAGGCGTTATGCTGAGTTGACTGAAATTCCCGTTATCCGTCTCATTGGTTGGATTGGAATTGGCCGCGACAAATTCTATGCTTGGTGCCATCGCCATGGTCAGGTCAATTGTCACAACGGTGCCATTCCTCGGGACTTTTGGCTTGACCCATGTTCGTCATCTGTAGTGCAAAATCTGATTTATTTCAATATTTTACTAAA